>JBJTEN010000093.1:0-3275 GCA_046092925.1 Phenylobacterium sp.
CCCCTGGCCAAGGCCTATCCCGAGGGCTCGGCCGTCGAGCGCCTGCTCGCCCTGCCCGTCGTGGCCGGCGCCATCCGCAGCCTGGTGGTAGTGCTGGGAGACGTTCTCGCCGCCGCTCGCCTCATGGTAGGCGGGCGGGAAGGTCACGTGCAGGAAGTGGTGGTCGAAGACCGGGTCCTCGCCCACCAGGCTGCGGATGGCGCCGGCCACGACGGGCAGGGCGAGCAGGCGCTCGACGGCCGAGCCCTCGGGATAGGCCTTGGCCAGGGGAACCCCTGCCGGGGTCTGGGGCAGGCCGGCCCGGGCCAGCAACTCGCCGTAGGTGCGCATCATCTTCTTGCCCGGCTCGGGCGGGGCGATGTCCCCCATCTCCTCCAGGAACTGGCGGTTGATGTCGTCGGGCACGACGCCGTCGAAGCGCAGGAAGCCGCGGGCGGCGAAGCTCGCCATGGCCTCGGCCTTCAGCAGGGGCAGTTCGTTCATGCGGGCGTCTCCACGATCTGCTCGAACAGGAACTCGTACTTGAGATAGGCGAGGTCGAATTCCTCGCCCCGGGCGTGGGGCAGGAGGGGCGAGGCCTGGATCAGCCGCCAGCCGTCGCGCAGGGCGTGCAGGCCGGTGGCGTAGGGCGGGGCGTCCTCGTCCCCGGCCATGCGCCGGGTCTGCCCCGTCCCGTCGAACAGGGACCAGCCCACCACGGCGGAATCCAGCGCCGAGTTGGCCAGGTAGAGCACCAGCACCTTCTGTCGCAGCATGTCGCCTCCTGAAGCCGGGACAGCATGGGCAGGACGCCCCGCCAAGTCCAGCGCTCAGCCGCCGCCCAGGAAGGCCCGCGTGGCCTCCAGAACCTCCACCAGGGTCAGGCGCTGGATCTCCACCCCCTCCGGCAGGGCGGCGAAGAGCCGGGTCGGGGTGGCTGCGTCGAGCATGACGAAGACGCCCTTGTCGTCCTGCCGGCGGATCAGGCGGCCGAAGGCCTGGGCGATGCGGCCCCGGGCGATGGCGTCGTCCCAGCCATTGCCGAACCGCGCCCGGCGGGCCTTGTGCAGCAGGTCCGGCCGGGGCCAGGGCGCCCGGTCGAAGACCAGCAGGCGCAGGCTGCGCCCCGGCACGTCGACCCCGTCGCGGACGGCGTCCGTGCCCAGCAGGCAGGAATCGACCTCGGCCCGGAAGATGTCCACCAGGGCGCCGACCTCGAGCGGGTCGACATGCTGGGCGTAGAGGGACAGGCCCCGGTCGCCCAGGGGCGCGGCGATCTGCTCGTGCACCGCCCTCAGCCGGCGGATGGCGGTGAACAGGCCGAGCCCGCCGCCGCCCGCCGCCAGGAAGAGCTCGCGCATGGCCGCCGACACCTGGCGGGCGTCGTTCTTGCTGACATCCGTCACCACGAAGGCGCGGGCGCAGGCGGCGTAGTCGAAGGGTGAGGCGAGGCGCAGGTGCGCCGGAGGCGCCGCGAGGCGGCGGCCCCCCGACCTCAGCTCGGCCAGGTCGAAGGGATCCTCGGCGGCGGCGTCGGTCAGGGTCGCGGAGGTGACCAGCACGCCGTGCGCCGGCTCCAGCACGGCGCGGGCGAGGGGCTCGGTAGGGTCGATCCAGTGCCGGCGGAAGGCGGCGTCCACCCAGCGCCCGTTGATCACCGTGGCCTCGAACCAGTCGACGAAGTCGCCCTCGACGCCGTCGTCGCCGACCTCCTCCTCAAGGGTGGCCAGCATGCCGCGCCAGGCGGGCAAGGTCATGCGGGCCCTTCGGTCCAGCCCGCGCAGCACGCCCTCGATCCGCCCCCGCTCAGGCCCGGTCAGGGTCTCGGCGCCCTGGTCCAGGAGGTCCTCCAGGGTCCGGGTCAGGGCCAGCAGGGGGGCCTCGATGGCGGCCAGGGCGGCGGCGGCGGCGCGGCCTGTCCCCACGACTTCCGCCACGGCCGGGCGGGCGGCGCAGGCCGGGTCGGCGGCGTCGCCTCGGGCCCTCAGCTGCACCGTCATGGCGGCGAGGAAGGCCTCGACCGGCCCCTGGGCCGAAGCGCCCTCCGCGCCCGTGACGCGCGCGCTCCAGCCCTCCGAGGGCAGCTGGCCGGCGGCGTGAAGGACGGCCTGCAGCGCCTCCCGCGCCGGCCCGTCCGCCCCCACCAGGTCGCCGACCCGGGCCTCCAGCCCGCGTCCGCGGCGGCCCCGCCGCTCCGACCCCCGGATCCAGCGCCTCAGCTCCACCGCCTCCTGGCCCGACAGGGCGGTGGAGAAGGCGGAGTCGGCCGCGTCGAACAAGTGGTGGCCCTCGTCGAACACCACCCGGCGCAGGCGGGTGGACTCCGCGTCCTCCGGCGCTCCGCGTCCCGCCCGGGCGCCGTCGAAGGCCGCCTGGGCCATGACCAGAGCGTGGTTGGCGATGACGATGTCGGCCCGGCGCGAGGCGCGGACCGCCTTTTCCACGAAGCAGGTGCGATAGTGGGGACAGCCGGCGTGGATGCACTCGCCCCGCCGGTCCACGAGGTTGGCGGCGCTCGCCTGTCCCGCGGCGGGGCCGGCGAACAGTCCGGGCAGCCAGGCCGGGAAGTCTCCGCCGGTCATATCGCCGTCCCGGGAGGCGCGGATCCACCGGGCGGTCAGCCCCAGGCCCACCAGGTCGGCCGCCCCGAGGTGGGCGGTGTTGGCCAGGTCCTGGAAGTTGAGCAGGCAGAGATAGTTCTCGCGTCCCTTTCGGACGACCGCCCTGCGCCGCCGCTCCGCCGGGTCCGGGAACAGGACGGCGCTCTCGCGCTCGATCTGTCGCTGAAGGGCGCGGGTGTAGGTGGAGATCCAGACCGACGGGCCGTTCATCTCCGCCCAGGCGGAGGCGGGCGCCAGGTAGCCCAGGGTCTTGCCAATGCCGGTCCCGGCCTCCGCCAGCAGCATCCGCGGCTGATCCTCGCGCGCCCGGGGCTGAAAGACAGAGGCGGCCTCCCGCGCATACTCCGCCTGCGCCGTCCGGTCTTCTTCCAGGCCGGCGCGTTCCAGCAGGACGCCAAGGCGTCTGACCGAGGCCTCCGGGGTGACGGGGGCGTCGCCGGGTTCTCCCGCCGGGCCGGAATCCTCCCACTCGTCGAGCCGGGCCCAGACATCAAGGCCGGAGCTTCGGAAGGCGTTGCTCACCGGGCGGCTGCGAAGGGCGGCCACCACAGCCTCTCCCCAGGCCCAGCCGGCGCGGGCCAGGGTCTCGGCCAGGGCCAGGGCCTCCTCGCGGGAGGGGGTCGGGGTCTCGGCGAGGTCCTGAAGAAGCCGTTCGGCGACCCGGCGCAGGGCCTC
>JBJTEN010000094.1:0-7307 GCA_046092925.1 Phenylobacterium sp.
GGCCACCGTGCCGCGCTCAAGCTCGTCGCACTTGTTCAGGAAGGTCATACGGAAGGCCAGGCCCAGGTCGCCGTCGAAGATCTCGGCGTTCTGCGCCCAGGTGATGACGGTCCGCGGGCTCATCACTGTCGAGATGTCGCCGTTGATGAAAGCGTTGCGGGTCATGTCCGCCACCCGCACCATGGCGGCCACGGTCCGCCGGCCCTCGGTGGTGTCGTAGGCCGGGCACTTGGCCACCACGATGTCCGCCTCGAGGTCGTGGGCGAGGTAGTTGAGCGTGGTGACGATCGACCAGCGGTCCATCTGTCCCTGGTTGATCTGCTGGGTGCCGTGATAGAGCCCCGTCGTGTCTCCCAGGCCGATGGTGTTGGTCGTCGCGAAGAGCCGGAAGAAGCGATTTGGCCGGATCACCCGGTTCTGGTCCAGCAGGGTCAGCTTGCCCTGCGCCTCGAGCACCCGCTGGATCACGAACATCACGTCGGGCCGGCCGGCGTCGTATTCGTCGAAGACCAGGGCGATCGGACGCTGGATTGTCCAGGGCAGGATGCCTTCCCGGAACTCGGTGACCTGCTTGCCGTCCTTCAGGACGATGGCGTCCTTGCCGACCAGGTCGATCCGCGAGACGTGGCTGTCCAGGTTCACCCGGATCAGCGGCCAGTTCAGGCGCGCAGCGACCTGTTCGATGTGGGTCGACTTGCCGGTGCCGTGATAGCCCTGAACCATCACCCTTCGGTCGTGGGCGAAGCCTGCGCAGATCGCCTTTGTCGTCTCGGGATCAAAACGGTAGGCGGGGTCGATATCGGGCACATGCGGGTCGCGCACGCTGAAGGCGGGGACCTTCATGTCGGAGTCCACCCCGAAAGTCTCACGCAGGGAGACCTGATGGTCGGGGACAAGCTTCAGGAGCGTTTCGTCCTGGGTATCGGCGAGAGAAGTCATGACCAGGTTCGATTACAGACTTACGCGCCCGATGCAAACCGGCTTTGATGGCGTTGGCGACCTCCGGAACACGGGGGCGGGACAGCTGGGGAGAAGGCCATGTCTGAAGATCGCATCACGGTAACGCCTGAGTCCTCCGGCTTCGGCGCGCGCATCACCGGTCTCGACCTGTCGCGACCCCTGCCGGCAGGGGTCCTGAGGGATGTCAGGGCCGCCTGGGCGAGGCACTCGGTGGTCTGCTTTCCCGGCCAGCGGCTTGATCTTGACGCCCTCGAGGCCTTCACGCTCCAGATCGGGCCCTTCGGCAGGGATCCCTACATCGAACCCATGCCGGGACGGCCCAATGTGCTTGAGCTCCGCCGCGAGCCTGAGGAGAAGGCGACGAACTTCGGCGCAGGGTGGCACTCGGACTGGAGTTTTCTCGAGACCCCTCCGGCAGCCACCCTGCTTCGCGCCCAGACCGTGCCGCCGGTTGGGGGCGACACCCTCTTCGTGGATGCCTACCGCGCCTGGGATGCGCTCTCCGACGCCATGAAGAATCTGCTGGCGCCGCTGCAGGCCGTCCATTCCGCACGCCAGAGCTACGGGACCAAGGGGGTCTTCGCCCGGGATACTGAGGCGCGGACCATGAAGATCATCGTTTCGGAGGAGGCCGATGGCAGCCTGACCCATCCTCTCGTCCGCACCCACCCGGTGACCGGCCGCAAGGCGCTCTACATCAGCCCGGTCTACACGGTCGGGATCGAGGGCTTCACTCCCGAGGAGTCGAAGGCCCTTCTGGGCTTCCTCTTCGGCCACCTGACCCAGGAGCAATTCATCTACCGCCACAAGTGGACGGTTGGCGACGTGCTCATGTGGGACAACCGCTGCACCATGCACTTTGCCGAGGGCGGCTACGACGGACACCTCAGGGTGATGCACCGGACCACCGTCCAGGGAGAGGTCCCGGTCTGAGGTCCGACTCAGGCGTCCTTCAGGCCAGCTTGGCCTTGCGCAGGACCTGGTAGGCCCGGATTGTCCGCTGGAGCTTGGCCTCGGCGGATCGGTCCCCTCCATTTGCGTCGGGATGACAGAGCTTCACCAGCTCGGTGTAGCGGGTCCGGATCTGTGCGGCGTCAGAGTCCTCATGCAGATCAAGGTCCGCCAGGGCGCTGCGTTCAAGCTTCCCAAGCCGGCGCGCAGTGGCGGAGTCCGCGGCGCGGCCCGAACTGGACCTGCCGAACAGGTCGAACGGATCGCGGTATCCGTCGCCCGTGGCGAACCCTCTCGCCGCTGCGGCGGCCTCCCGGGAGTTTCTGCCCGCCTTGAAGTCCCAGGTCGGCCGGTCGCCAAGCGCGCTCTTTTCCATCCGCGCCCTGACCTCGGACTCGGTCATGCCGGCGAAGAAGTTCCAGTTGCGGTTGTACTCGGCGGCGTGGGGCTGGCAGAACCAGTAGTGCTCGTTCAGCAGGTCGCGGCTCTTGGGCGCCCGGGCTGTGGCGGCTGTGCGGCAGCCGGGATGGTCGCAGGCGCGCTCGCCGGGCTTGAGGGCGTGCACGTCGGCCTGTGCGGCCTCCTCCGCAGTCGGCGGTCGGACCCGGATGTCGACGAAGCGGGGTCTGTATTGAAACGCGCCGGCCATCCGCCAAGTATGTGAAGGTTGGGCGGGCTTTCAAGATTCTAAGGACGGACATGGGACGTATCGCCGGAACGTTGCGGGAAAAGCTCAGCGCCGCCTTTCAGCCTGACGAGCTCGAGATCGAGGACGATTCCGCCCGCCATGCGGGCCATGCCGGCGCCTCGCCCGGCGGGGAGAGCCATTTCAACATCCGCATCCGGGCCCAGGCCTTCGCCGGCCAGTCGCGGGTGTCGCGCCAGCGCATGATCTACCGGGTCCTGGCCGAGGAACTGGCGGGTCCCGTCCACGCCCTGTCCCTGACGGCCCTTGCGCCGGGCGAGCCCAGGTAACAGTCTGCGGCCTGTGAATTTGGGGGAAACCGAAGTGCTGACCACCATTAGGGTGAACGGGGTCGATCGCTCGGCCGATGTCGATCCGCGGACGAGCCTGCTCGACTTCCTGCGCGAGCGGCTTGACCTCAAGGGAACCAAGAAGGGCTGTGACCACGGTCAGTGCGGGGCCTGCACGGTGCTGGTCAACGGCGTCAGGATCAACGCCTGCCTGTCCCTCGCCGTCATGCACGAAGGCGACCAGGTCCTTACCGTCGAGGGTCTGGCGGAAGGGGAGGCCCTGCATCCGGTCCAGCACGCCTTCCTGGCGGAGGACGCCTTCCAGTGCGGCTATTGTACGCCGGGCCAGATCTGCTCGGCGGTGGGGCTCCTGGCGGAGGTCGCGGCCGGCCAGCCCAGCGAGGCCACGGTCGACCTCGAAGGACCGGTGGTCCTGACCGACGCCGAGATCCGCGAGCGGATGAGCGGGAACATCTGCCGATGCTCGGCCTATCCCCAGATCCTCGCCGCCGTGCGTCGGGCCGCCGGAGCCGCCGCATGAAGCCCTTCGCCTATGAGCGCGCCCGCGACGTCGACCATGCCCTGAGTCTGGCCGCCGCCAGTCCCGGCGCCCGCTTCCTCGCCGGGGGAACCAATCTTCTGGACCTGATGAAGCTGGAGATTGAGCAGCCCTCCCAGGTCATCGATGTCGGACGGCTGCCTCTGGCGGAGATTTCCGAGACCCCTTCGGGCGGCCTTCGCATCGGCGCCCTCGCCACCAACACCGCGGTTGCGTCCGACCCCCGTGTCCGGAGCCGCTATCCGGTCCTCGCACGGGCGATCCTCGCGGGCGGCTCGGTGCAGTTGCGCAACAAGGCGTCCGTGGGCGGCAACCTGATGCAGAGGACCCGCTGTCCCTACTTCATGGACGCCGCCAAACCCTGCAACAAGCGGCTCCCGGGGTCCGGCTGCAGCGCCATGGAGGGCCTGGCCCGGTCCTTCGCCCTCTTCGGGGCCAGCGAGATGTGCGTGGCCGTCAGTCCGTCGGACATGAGCGTCGCCCTGGCCGCTCTGGATGGTGTCGCCGAGACGGTGCGGGCTGACGGCTCCGTCTCCCGGCGTCCGGTGGAGACCCTCCATCGCCTGCCGGGCGAGTCGCCTCAGATAGACACCGATCTCGCCCCCGATGAACTGATCCTGGCGGTTGAGCTGCCGCCTCCGCCTGAGGGCGGACAGGCCTGGCGCAAGGTCCGCGCGCGGGCGTCCTACACCGGTGCGATCGCCAGCGTGGCGGTCGCCGGGGGTCAGGTCGCCCTTGGCGCCGTGGCGGCGCGGCCCTGGCGCGCCCGCGCTGCAGAAGAAGCCCTGGCGAGCGGTGCGGCTCCATCCGAGGCTGTCGCTTCCGAACTGGCTCACGCCGCCGGAGAGGAGGGACGCAAGGCCCTGGTCCGGCGTCTCGCCGCAGACGTCATCCGCGAAGCCCGGGAAGGGGTGGGTTCATGAGCAACGTTCGCGACTGGGCCGAGCCCAATCCCGTCACCGAGAACCGCACCGGCCTGATCGGCAAGCCCGTCGACCGCTACGAGGGACGGCTGAAGGTCACCGGGACCGCCCCCTACGCCTACGAGGTGGAGACGCCTTCGGCGCCGCTCTACGGGCACATCGTCTCCGCCACCATCGCCCGCGGCCGGATTACGGCGATCGACACCCAGGCTGCGGAGTCTGCGCCCGGCGTCGTCCTGGCGTGGAGCCACCTCAACGTCCCGGAGCAGGCCGCGCGCGGCGCAAGGATCAACCCCCGGAGCCAGCGGGGCGCGAACCCCGCCCTGGAGTCCGACCGGGTCGAGCACTATGGCCAGTCGGTGGCGTTCATCCTGGCCGACACCCCCGAGAACGCCCGCGCGGCGGGAAGCCTGGTGCGCGTCTCCTACGCAGAGGAACCTGCAGACCTCGATTTCCTGGCGAGCCTCGCCAAGGCGGGCCCGGCCCCGGGGGAGGAGGACGCCCGGGTGGGCGACTTCGAGGCTGGCTATTCCGCTTCGGAGGTGACCGTCGACGGAACCTGGTTCAGCCCCCTGCAGAACCACGCCCAGATGGAGCCGTGCGCCACGACCGCCTGGTGGGACGGGGATAAGGTCGTGGTCCATACCTCGATCCAGATGGTCAAGGGCGGCCAGCACGCCCTCGCCGAGACCCTGGGCATCCCATCCGACCGCGTCCGGCTGTTCACGCGCTATATCGGCGGCGGCTTCGGCGGGAAGGGCCAGTCCTATGACGACCTTACCCTGGCCGCCCTGGCGGCGCGCGCGAGCGGCCGGCCTGTCCGGGTGGCCTACACCCGCCAGCAGATGTTCCAGGCGACCATCCACCGCCCTGCGGTCCAGATGCGGGTTCGGCTGGGCGCCGACCGGACCGGGCGTCTGAACGCCATGGCCATCGAGGCGGTCACCCACTGCGCCCGCAATGCGCCTTTCGTCGAGCATGCGGCCAACTTCGCCCGCAACCTCTACGCCGCGCCCCACCGGCTGACAGGCCATCGCCTGGTCCGGCTCGATATCCCCCACGCGGGCGCCATGCGCGCCCCAGGCGAGGCGCCGGGCATGCTCTCCCTGGAGTGCGCCATGGACGAGCTGGCCGAGACCCTGGGCCTTGATCCCATCGAGCTGCGCATCCGGAACGAGCCCCAGGTGGATCCTGACAACGGCAAGCCCTTCTCGGTCCGCCAGCTTGTGCGCTGCATGCGCGAAGGCGCCCAGCAGTTCGGCTGGGACCGGCGCAATCCGGTTCCCGGCGCCGTCCGTGAGGGGCGCTGGTATGTCGGGATGGGCATGGCCACGGCGATCCGGGGCAACTTCCTCCTGCCCGCCAAGGCCGGGCTTCGCGTCACCGGCGACGGCCTTGCGACCCTGACCCAGGGCATGACCGACATCGGCACCGGCACCTACACCATCCTCGCCCAGATCACCGGCGAGACCCTGGGCCTGACCCTCGACAAGGTCCGGGTGGAGCTGGGCGACTCCGACATGCCGCCGGCCCCGGGCTCAGGCGGCCAGTTCGGCGCGGCGACAGCGGGCTCGGCCGCCTTCGAGACCGGCATGGTCATGCGCCGGCGGCTGGCTGAGCTCGCTGCCGGCGATCCCGCCTCGCCCCTCTATGGCGAAGACCCCACCCTGATGGACTTCGCCAACGGCAACATCGTGCTCGGCAACCGCAGCGAGAGCCTCGCGGCCCTGGCCGCCCGCGCCAGCCCGGAAGGCGTGTATGTGGAAGGGTCCATCTCGCCGGCCGCCGACGCCCGGGACTGGTCGCAGCACACCTACGGCGCCCATTTCGCCGAGGTCGGGGTCGATTCCGTCACCGGAGAGGTGCGTCTGCGCCGGATGTTCGGGGTCTTCGCCGCGGGCCGGATCCTCAACGCCAAGCTGGCCAAGAGCCAGATCACCGGCGGTATGATCTGGGGCGTCGGCGCGGCCCTCACCGAGGCCAACCCGGTCGACCCGAGGTTCGGGTCCTTCCTGCACCAGGACCTCGGCGGCTATCTCGCCCCGGTCCACGCCGACATCGTCAACCTGGACGCCGTCCTGCTGGACGAGGCGGACGACAAGGCCAACCCGATGGGCATCAAGGGCGTGGGCGAGTTGGGCATCTGCGGAGCCGGGGCGGCCATCGCAAATGCGGTCTACAACGCCTGCGGCGTTCGCCTGCGCGACTATCCCCTGACGCCGGACAAGGTCCTCGCGGCCTTGGAGGCGAAGGGCCTCTGAGGCGCCGCTCAGGCCGTATCGTCACCTTCCAGGGGAGGCGAGATCTTCAGGGCCGTGATGCGGTTGCGGACGCGCTTGACCACCTGGAAACGGTGGCCGTGGAAGATGAAGGCCTGGCCGATCCTGGGTATCGCCTGGGCCTCGTGGATCACCAGGCCGGCCACGGTCACCGCGGGTTCGTCGGGCAGCTTCCAGTCCATGGCGCGATTCAGGTCGCGAACGGCCACGGAGCCGGCCACCGACACCGAGCCGTCAGGCTGACGCCTCAGGCCTTCGACGGCGTTGTCGTACTCGTCCTCGATCTCGCCGACGATCTCTTCGAGGATGTCTTCCAGGGTCACCAGTCCTTGCAGAGCGCCGTACTCGTCCACGACCAGGGCGAAGTGGTTCCGCTGCTTCAGAAACGCGTTGAGCTGGTCCTTCAGGTTCGTGGTGTCCGGGATGAACCAGGGCTCCCGCCGGATGCGGTCGACGGACACCTTGGACATGTCGCCATCGGCGTTGGAGATGGCCAGCAGGAGATCCTTGGCGTGCAGGATGCCAATGATGTTTTCCGGGTTGTCCCGGTAGAGCGGAATCCGGGTGTGGTCGCTCTTCAGGACCTGGGACACCAGGTCCCGGATCGGCAGGTCGGCGTCGACCATGGAGATCGACATCCGGTGCACCATGACCTGGCTG
>JBJTEN010000095.1:0-9223 GCA_046092925.1 Phenylobacterium sp.
GCCTGGGCGCCCCAGTAGACCGAGGCGTCGACCTCGATGGGGCCGAAGGTGTCGGATTCAGTGCGGGTCTTGCTCATGGCGGGCCTCCGGTCGAATGTGCGCCCGGTTTAGCGGAGACGGGCCAGACTGCAAGGCGGCCGCCGCCGGAGGATGGCCATGGACGAGGGCTGGACCCATCACGGCAAGGTGCGCGCCCGCGAGGATGGGGGCGCCGTGGAGGTGGTGGTGGAGGGCCTCACCACCCAAACCCGCTATTACAAGACCCTGATCCATGAGTTCTTCCGCAAGGCCTGGCGCGGCGGCCGGCCAGCCTGGGGCGAATTCTCGGTGGAGATCGTCATGGACTATGTGGGTGATCCGCCCTGGATGGACCTGGACAACCTCGCCAAGGCGCTGCTGGACGCCGTCAAGGGGTATGTCTTCCACGACGACGCCCAGGTGGCGCGGCTCCTGGTGGAGCGCCGGGCCGGCGAGCGCGAGCGGATCTCGATCCGCGTGCAGCGGCTGGGGGATGGGCCGGATCGGGCGGCCTGAAACGCGAAACGGCCGCATCCCGGGGGTGGGGATGCGGCCGCTCTGTCGCCCCTGAGGGGCGGAAACTCAGCGATACTGCTGCAGGCGCGTGGTCCGCAGGCCGGCCATGCCATGCTTCTCGATGGACTTCTGCCAGGCCTGGAACTCCTCCTGCGTCAGGGAATACCGTTCGCAGGCCTGTTCCAGGGTGAGCAGCCCGCCGCGGACGGCGGCCACCACCTCGGCCTTCCGGCGGATCACCCAGCGCCCGGTGTCCGGGGGCGGCAGGTCGCGGATCGTCAGCTGGGCGCCGGTCGGGCCGATGACGTAGGCCTCCCCCCGGCTGTTGGTCCGCAGTTGCGGCTGTTGCTGCTGATACATGGCGTTACGCCCTTCCCACCATCAGGTCTTTGCCTGATCTTGGCGGTGATGACATAACGCCCGGTGAAAGATTATAGTAAATGATTCGATAATCAAAGCTTCCCTCATGTATTAAATCGATACAGTCAAGATATATCGCGATGTTAAATCGCGTTAACCTCAAGACTTATCGCTTAATATTGATCAACTCCTCCAGCATCTGATCCGCGGTGGTTATGATCTTTGAGGACGCCGAGTAAGCTCTCTGGGTGGTGATCAGGCCGGTGAACTCTGAGGAGAGGTCGACGGTTGACGCTTCAAGAGCGGAGGACTCGATCTTTCCTGCGCCGCCCAGCAGGGGCTGTTTCACCGAATACTCGCCCGAGCTCGTGGACTGGATGTAGGCGTTTCCGCCCACCGCCTCGAGGCCGTCGGGGTTGGCGAAGGTGGCGAGGCCGATCTGGGCGACCAGGCGGATCAGGTTGTTGTCGAAGATGGCCGAGACCTTGCCATCCTCGCTGACCTCGACCCCGACCACATTGCCCAGGGGCGCGCCGTTCGGGTTCAGGGACGTTACGGTGGAGGTGGCCGAGAACTGGGTGAACTTGGTCATGTCGAGGTCGACGTCCGAGGCCTCGATGCCAAGGCTGGACGCCCACCGGAGGCCAGTGGCGGCGGAGGAGGCGGCGATGGTGATGTTCGGCGTCACAGCCGGCGTGGGCAACGCGCCGAACAGGGTGGAGTTCGCCTGATCGAAGGAGCCGTCGGACGCGAACCGGATGCGTCCCGCGGCAATCTGTCCCGGCCGGGTGGAACCCGCGACATCGCCGGCCGGCACGGAGTAGATTTCCGCATGCCAGGTGTTGGGGGCCGAGGAGTCCTTCAGGAAGGCCATGGCGATCCGGCGGGTTCCACCCCCGGAGTCGATGACATTCATCTGGAAGCTGAAGTCCGGCTTGGTGCCTGTGGCCGGGTTATTGGCGTAGTCCGCCATCGAGGCCACGGTGTTGTTGACATAGGTCGCGTCGCCCACCGAGCCGGTCACGCCACGCTTGTCCAGGTTGGCGTTGATGATGACCTGCGAGGTCTGCAGGACCTGGGCGCCGAGGTCCTTGATGTTGATGGACCGCATCTGGGTCAGATCGGACGGGTCGGTGACGATGTTGCCATCCTCGTCCGAGGGCCAGCCCTGGAGGTAGTAGCCGGAGTCATTCACCAGGTAGCCGTCGGAGTCGACGGTGAAGGACCCGGACCGGGTGAAGTAACGCGGATCCTGGCTGGTCACGTTGATCCCCTTGTCGGTGACCACGAAGAAGCCGTTGCCCGCGATGGCGAGATCGGTCGGCGAAGAGGCGGCCTGGATCAGGCCCTGGTTGGAGACGAACTTCCGTGTGATCGCCTCCACGCCGCCGGCGGAGTACCGGCCCTTGACCACCTGGGCGGTCACCACATTGGCGAAGTTGATCTGGCTGCGCTTGTAGGCCGTGGTGTTGGTATTGGCGATGTTGTCGGAGATCGCCGCCATCGACGCCGAGTTGGCGACCAGTCCGGAGACCCCGGCGAGAAGGGCGCTGTTGATGCTCATGGTTTTTGCTTTCCTTGGGGATCAGTGCGGGGGTGGGGGGTGAGGGCGACCTAGACGGGCTGCCTGACAGAGGTGACGGAGGACCACGGAACCTTGGCCCCGCCGAGGGAGAGCGTCGGCTGGCCGTTCACCTGCTCGACGGCGGTCACGACGCCCCTCTGGAAGACCCGCGAGGTGATCGTGGCGCCGCCGGAATCGACGGGCGTGATCCGGAGGCGGTACTCGCCCCCGTCCGCGCGCTTGACGCCGTTCAGGTCGACGCCGTTCCAGGTGAAGGTCTGGTCGCCGGCCTTAACGTTGGTCGGGGCGGCCACTGCGACAGTCCGGCTGTTGGAATCCAGGACCTCGATCTTCACCGACGCCGCGTCCTTGCCGAGATTGTAGCTCCACTTCGCCTCGCCCGCCGTGACGACGGCCTTGTCCGACGCGGCGGTGACCTCGCGGCCGATCACCGAGACGGCGTCGGACATGCCGGTTCCGGTGTTTGCGACCAACTGGCCGAGAAGCTCGTTGGAGTAGAGCTGTTGCTGCACCCCCGTCATCTGCACCAGCTGCTGGGTGAACTGGGTGGAATCCATGGGCGCCAGCGGATCCTGGTTCTGGATCTGGGCGGTCAGCAGTTTCATGAAGGTGTCGTAGCTGGCGTTCAGCTGGGACTGGCCCAGGGCGCCGATGTTCTGTTGGGTCGGTGTGGCGGTGGTCGCCGAGGTGACGGTCATGGGATCAGATCCTGATGTCGACGCCGGAGTGGGAGGATGCGCCGCGCCCTCTCAGGGCCTCGGCTGAAGCGGACCCGGTTTCCCGGGCGAGGTCGCTCTCATCGATCGGGGGACTGTTGGGCCGGGCGTCCCTCCCGTCGGTCGAGGCGGCGTGGCGGCCCTGGGAGCGATCGCCCGCCACATCGAAGGACAGCCCGCCCGTGAGGTTGAAGCCGGAGCTTTCAAGGCTCTTCTGGAGTTCATCCGCCCGCCGGCTCATCTCGTTGGCCGCCTGGGGGGTATCGAAGGTGAAGGCGGCGCGGATCCCGCCCATGGAGTCGATGTCGAGGCGGACATCGACCCGGCCGAGACCCGCCGGGTTCAGCTCGAGGTCAAACCGGGTGGACCCGCCATCGAGGCGCCGGGTCATCTGTTCGGCCAGGGTCGCAATCGTCGCCGCAGAGGCGCGGAGCGGCGCCGGCGCATCCTCGGGACGGTCCGCTCCCCCCGGGGCGGCGAGGGGCGCAGCCGGCCCGCCTGACGCCCCGGACTCGGCCCGGAGCGGCTTCAGGGCGAGATCGTCAGTCTCCGGCCCGCCAGGCTCTGGCCTTGGGACATTGACCGCCCGCCCTGTCCCTTGCGGGCCGGTGTCCGGGGTCCGGGTCCCGGCCTGCGGATCGGCGATGACGGGGGCCTCGGGTTCCGGACCGGTCGCCTCGGCGTCGGGGGCGAGCGGATTGGCCGCCGCCGCACTCTGCCGGGCGATTTGCAGAGCCGCTGCGTCTGCGCCCTGTTTTACGGCGAGCTGGGGCGGAGCGCTTTCCAATGGCGGGCCCTTGGCCGGCCCGGGCGAGACGCCTGCCTCTTCAGGAGAAGCGACCTCAGCCGCCAGGCCGCCCTCGAGGACGCGGACCTGGTCCGGATTCGACTCGGCCGCCCGGAACTGCCCGGTGACCCGCAGGACGCCGCTGGACAGGGCCAGGGTCGCCATCGCGGAGGGTGGCGGCGCCGTCTCCGCCGGCCCGCCGGATCCGGGTGCGGCGGCCACAGAGTCAGGGGTCTCGGAGAGAGCCGGCTTCGCTTCCGCTACAGGCTGTTCTGCCGATACAGGCTGTCCTGCCGATGCAGGCGGGAGTGCGATCCCGGACTCCGCGGCCGGGCCGCTGTCAGTGGACGTCTGCACCGGGGAGGCGACCGGGTTGATCGAGGGCGGCGGGAGGCCCGCCAGGAGGCCCCCTTCGGCGGCAAGGGCGGACAGGTCCTTGTCCGGCAGGGCTTTCGGATCCGCCGGTTCCATCACCGACGCCTCCGCCTTCCCGTCCCCGGCGGCGGCCAAGGCCAGGCCCAGCCAGGGCGTCAGGCGACCCAGCAGATCGAGGCTGGCGGCCGTCGGCGACGGGTTCATCGCAGGAGCGGCCTGATCGGCCTCGCCCTGCGAGGTGATGATGTCGCCGGAGACCGTGGCGCTCATGCCCGGCGACAGACCCTTGGGCGAGAGCGCTCCATACAGACCCGTGGGCGCGGGCGTTCCCTCCTGGGAGACAGGCGCAGCGCCCCCAAGACCGCCGAGCAGGGCGGCGAAGTCCCCCTCCGGGGCGGTTCCCGGGGGCGGGGACGCCGCCCCGTTGACAGGAACGGCGGCGCCCGGGACGAGGATTTGCGCGATGTCGAAGCTCAAGGCGGACGAACCAGGCCGGATGAACCTTCCGGTGAAGGGGCGCCTGCTGCGCCGGAACACTTCCTGCCTCGCGTCGCAACCTTTGCGCCAAGTCCCCGGTTCCGCTCTAAACCTCTGAAAAAACGAAAGAAAACGTCGTCACCCTGTTGGGCCGGGTCGCTGTAAAGTGCGGAATTTGCCGAGCGTCCTCACGACAACCCGGGCGAGTCCTGCCGCCCTCCCAGCGCCGGCGACGGCCCGCCCGAGGTCCTGTGCCGGCTGGCCTGCGTCTTGCGACGACGTGGGTGTCTCAAAGCGGCTGCAGAATACGCCGTGTTGAAATGAAAGGATTTTTTCGGAAGCCTTGCGCAGGCGCCGCCTATTGAGCCCGGCAAAACTCGCCGGGACTGCGCAAGGGTTGCCGGTTGAGAGGGCTCCAGGCCATGTCTCTGACTTCGGTGTTGAGCAACGCGACTTCCGGCATGATCGCCGCTCAGGCGTCCCTGCGGACAACCTCCGACAATGTCGCGAACGTCAACACGCCCGGCTATGTGCGGAAGCAGGTGGACCAGGCTCACCGCGTTGTCGGCGGTGTTGGCGCCGGGGTGGAGATTTCCGATGTCCGGCGGGTCATCGATCAGTTCCTGGTCTCGGCGGGTCTGACCGCCAATTCCACCGCCAGCCGTTGGAACCTGATCTCGACCAACCTCGATACAGCCCAGAGCCTGTTCGGGGATCCCACCTCGCAGACCGGCTATTTCGCAACCCTGGACAAGGTCTGGGACGCCTTCGGCGCCACCGCAGCCAATCCCACCTCCGGCGTGCTGCGCTCGGAATCGGTCGCGGCGGTGAAGACCTTTTTCGACCAGACGGCCAAGATCAACGCCGAGCTGAAGCGCATGGCGGCCAGCGCCGACGACCGTGCGCAGTCCACCACCCGCGACATAAATGACCTCCTGGCCCAGATCTCCAAGCTGAATACCGACATCAGCCGCACCTCCATCGGGTCGGGAGACTCGACCGGCGCGGAGAACGTCCAGATGGGCCTGATCGAGAAGCTGGCCACCCTCATCGACATCCAGGTCCAGCCAAGGTCCGCCGGCGGCGTCACCCTCCGGACCGCCGAGGGCTTCGAACTGGTGGGCGACGCGGCGGTGACCCTGGCCTACCGGTCCACGGACTCCACTTCCGGCTATCTCGCCATCCAGTATCCGGTCGGCGCCGAGCAGCCGATCACGGTCACCGGGGGAGAGATGCGGGCCCTGTTGGACCTGCGCGACACCCACCTTCCGAAACTCTCCGAACAGCTGGGAGAATTCGCCGCCCGTTCCGCCGAGCGGCTGAACGCCGCCCACAACGCCTCCAGCTCCTCTCCGCCCCGCAGCGCCCTGGAGGGGCGGGATACGGGTCTGGACCTTCCGACGGCGATTGGCGGGTTCACGGGCCAGACCACCCTGGCGGTGACCGACGCCTCCGGCGTCATCCAGCGAAGGATCGCCATCGATTTCACGGCGGGGACCATGAGCGTCGACGCCGGCCCTGCGTCGGCCTTCACTCCGGCGACCTTCCTTTCAACCCTGAACACATCTCTGGGCGCCTTCGGAACGGCGACCTTCACCAATCGCGCCCTGACCCTGACCACGGCGGGAACGGCGACGGCCGCCGGGGTCGCGATCGACGAAGGGACATCCCAGAAGGCCGGGAAGGCCTTCTCCCACTTCTTCGGCCTGAACGATCTTGTCCGGAGCTCGGGCCAGACCCTCTACGAGACCGGCCTGAGGACCACGGATCCGCACGGCTTCGCCGCCGGCGATACCCTGACCTTTCGTCTGACCCAGCAGGATGGGCGACCGATCCGGGATGTGACCATCAGCATTCCCGCCGCAACGACCATGCAGGATCTGCTGAACACCCTGAACGCCAACTCCAACGGCGTCGGTCTGGTCGGGACCTTTTCCCTCGACGCCGAGGGGCAGTTGAGCTTCGCGCCCAGCACAACGCCCCCGATCTCGCTCGCTGTGGCTGCCGACAACACCCAGCGCGGCGTCGGCGGTCCGTCCGTCACCGGCCTGTTCGGGCTCGGGGTGCTCGAGAGGGGCTCCCGTGCAGACCGGCTGTTCGTTGACACGAAGATCTCCCAGGATCCGAACAAGCTCGCACTTTCCAAGCTGGACCTCACCGTAACCGCCGGCACGCCGGCCATCAGCCCTGGCAACGGTCAGGGCGCCGCCGCCCTCGCCGCAGCCGGGGAAAAGAAGGTCAGGTTCGACGCCGTCGGGACCCTCGGCGCCATCACCGCCTCCCTGACGGACTACGCCGCCCAGTTCGGGGCCGCCATCGGCGCTTCGGCCACCGCCGCCGACAGCCAGAAGCTCGCCAACCAGGCGGTGGCCACCGAGGTCGCCCAACGCCGCCAGTCCGTCGAAGGGGTCAACCTCGACGAGGAGCTTGTGAGGCTCACCACCTTCCAGCAGGCGTTCAACGCTTCAGCGCGCATGATTCAGGCCGCGAAGGAGTTGTTCGACGTGCTGACCAACATCATCTGAGGAGGCCCTGAGTGACCCGGGTATCCACGAACGGCGGCTACGCCGCCATCCTGAACAACCTTCTCGCCGCCCAGCAGAGGCAGTTCGAGGCCGGCGTTCATGTCAGCGCCCAGAAGGTGGGCACGGACCTGAAGGCCTACGGTCGCGACGCCCAGGTCCTGACGGCCATGCAATCCGTCAACAACCGGCTGACGGCCTACGCCGATCAGAACGCCCAGGTCGGCAACCGGCTCGAGATCCAGAACCTGGGCCTCGAAAAGGCCGCGACCGCCGCAGACGACGCCCGCAAGGCGATCGCCAACGCCCTGGCCGCGGACAGCGCCGCCGGTTTCATGACCGAGATCCGCGGCCAGTTCGCCAACGCAATCGGCGCCCTGAACACACAGTACGCCGGAAAGTACGTCTTCGCCGGGGGTCAGGTGGACACCGCCCCCAACTCCGCCACTCGACTGGAAGACCTGACCCTGACCCCGACGGCGGTGCAGGACTCCTTCCAGAACGACGAATACATCGACAAGGTCCGGGTCGACGAGACCACGACCCTGCAGATCGGTCAGCTCGCCAGCGACATCGGGACCCCGATGCTGAATGCTTTCCGGGACCTCCAGGCTTTTCAGGAAGGCGCGAACGGCCCCTTCAGCGGCAAGTTGACTGCGGCTCAGAGAACCTTCCTGCAAGGCCAGATCGCGGTCTGGGACGCGGTCCACAAGGGCCTGGTGACTGCGGGCGCCACGAACGGGACGGTGCAGACCCAGCTGGAGGCGGTGGATGAGCGCATCGCCGCCCGCCAGACCACCATTGGCGGCATACTGATCGACGTCCAGCAGTCTTCGGAGCAGGATCTTGCGCGCGCCGCTACGGCCCTGACCCAGGCCCAGCAGGCTGTACAGGCCTCCTCCCAGGTCTTCATCACCCTCAAGAACGTCTCCCTGCTCAACTTCCTCCAGTAGGGCCGGCTCGCAAATCTGCGCGACGGGGACTAGATAGGCCCCATGACCCTTGCCGCCCATTCCGACCGCCTGATCGAGGAGACCCGCCGTACCGTGGGCCTGCCTGCCGGCGCGCGGGTGCTTGCGGCCATGTCGGGCGGGGTCGACTCCACGGTCACCGCAGCCCTGCTGGCGAAGGCCGGCTACGACGTGGTCGGGGTCACCCTGCAGCTCTACGACCACGGGGCGGCGATCCAGCGCAAGGGCGCCTGTTGCGCAGGACAGGACATCCACGACGCGCGCTCCGCCGCCGCGGCCCTGGGCGTCCCGCACTATGTCCTCGATTACGAGAGCCGTTTCCGCCAGCAGGTGATCGACGATTTCGCCGACGCCTACCTGCGGGGCGAGACGCCGGTGCCCTGCATCCGCTGCAACCAGACGGTCAAGTTCCGGGACCTGGTGGACACCGCCCGCGACCTGGGCGCCGCCGCCATGGCTACGGGACACTATGTCCGGCGTGCGGAAGGGCCTGCCGGCGCGCAGCTGAAGCGCGCCGTCGATCCGGCCCGGGACCAGTCCTACTTCCTGTTCGCCACCACCCGGGACCAGCTGGACTATCTGCGCTTTCCGCTCGGCGGCCTGCCCAAGGCCGAGGTCCGCCAGCTGGCGACCGAACTGGGCCTCGCCGTGGCCGACAAGCCGGACAGCCAGGACATCTGCTTCGTGCCGGAGGGGCGCTATACGACGGTGATCGACCGACTGCGCCCGCAGGGCGCCGAGCCGGGGGACATCGTCCACCTGGACGGCCGGATCCTCGGGCGGCACGAGGGGGTGACCCGCTACACCATCGGCCAGAGGCGCGGCCTCAACGTCGCCGTCGGCGATCCGCTCTACGTGGTCGGCATCGATGCGGAGGCCCGCCGGGTCCTGGTCGG
>JBJTEN010000096.1:0-10227 GCA_046092925.1 Phenylobacterium sp.
GTCGTATCTGGCCCGGAGCCGCACCGAGCCTTCTTCCGTAAACTTGATCGCATTGCTCAGGAGGTTGCTGAGGATCTGCAGCATCCGACCCCGGTCGACCAGAATGTGGTCCGGCATCTCTCCCGAGACCTCGATTTCGAGTCTCAGGCCCTTGGCCTCGGCCCTCAATGAGAACAGATCATGGATCTCCTCGAGAAAGGCCTCCGGTTTCAGCGGGCCCGGATCCAAAGAGACGCGTCCGGCCTCCAGTTTCGAGAAGTCCAGGATGTCGTTCACCACCGAGAGCAGGGCCTCGCCGCTGGAAATGACCCTCTGGACATAGCCCTGGGCCGGCTCAGGAAGGCCGGGCGTCCGCGACAGGATCTCGGAGAACCCGATCACGCCGGTCAGGGGGGTGCGAATTTCGTGGCTCATATTCGCCAGGAATTCGCTTTTGGCCTCGGTCGCCGCCTCGGCGCGGACCTTGGCCTCCCGCAGGTCCTGTTCCAGCTCCCGCCGTTTCGTGACATCCCGGAGATTGATCACCGCCGAGCGGGCGCGCCCTGCAGGGTCCCGTATCGCCTTGCCATTCCCCTCAAGCCAGACCGCCGCCTCCGGTCGATCCCGGATCAGGAACCGGAACTCGCCGCGCAGGTCCTCTTCGCCCGAGGCCCCCGCCAGGACCTGTTCCATCAGTCGGCCGAACTCGGCGTGATCCTCGAGGTGAATGAAGTCCGCCAGGGGGCGATTGACTATCTCCTCCGGGGCGTACCCGCGGGACGAGACCGACGGCGAGGCATAGAGAACGTCGCCGCTGGCAGCCACCCAGATAACCATGTCGGTGACATTGTCGGCGAGAAGGCGCAGGCGGGCTTCGCTCTCAGCGAGGTCCGCCTCCCTGCGGCGCGCTTCGGTCACATCGAAGGAAATCCCGAAGACGGCTGCGAGTTCGCCATCTTCGTCCAGTTCGGGGTTGGTCTGGGTAAGGATGTACTTCTCTTCACCCGCCTCAAGCTGCAGGTGCACCTCCGCCCGCACCGGCGCGCGGGTGAGGACCACCTGGGACACCATGTTCACAAGGCGCTCCCGTTCAGCCTCGCCATAGAGCCCCAGGATGTCTTCCAGGCTGACGCGCCCGTGCTCCCGGGACAGGCCGTACAGCTCGTAGAGACCTGCGGAGATCGTGAGCTCCATTGTCCTCATGTCCAGCCGGAAGTGTCCCGACCCGCCGAGTTGCTCTGCGAGCAGGGCCACGCGGTGCGCCTCGGCCACCTGCCGGGTTTTCTCGCGGCTTTCCGCCAGAACCTTCTCGTAGGTTCGCCGGCGCAGCATTAGCGCGGCGTAGACGGAGAACAGCGAACTGACGACCAGCACCACGATGCTGAGAGCGGGGATGAGGAGGTCAGGTCTTCCGGCCTGGAGATGGTCCCATGCGAGCGCGGCCTGCCACCCGACGAACGCCGCCAGCTGCGGACCGAGGAGGTTCCAGAGCCTTCTGGGCCTGCGATAGTCGGCCACCAGCGCCCGGAAGGCCAGAGACCCCCAGACCACTAGGGCGACCGAGACCGTGAACGGATCCGGGATCACGGCAAGCGCGAGGCCGATCAGGGCCGAGGAAATCGACCGGAGAAGTTCAAAGACATCTCCCGGCCAGATCAGGTCCGGAGCCCGGCGGTAGACCAGATATTCGACGAGGGACAGGGCGATGAGGATGCTCATCCAGCCCAGCGCCGCCGGAACCCCGAGGAAGGGCGCTGCGGCGAGCGCCACCATCGCGCCGGCGACACAGGGGCGCACGGTTCGATGGGTCATCAGACGCCAGAAGGCGCCTGACCATCTGCGGGCCCCAGCGTCGGTTCTGGCGGGTTGGGTTGCTATCGCACTTTACCCCCATCCAGAGCCGTGACCGCCTCGATGGTCTCGTGGGGCGACACCTTGACGCCCGACCACCGGTTCAGGGTGGCGAAAAGATGGGCGGGCACGATCGGCTTGGCGATGTGGTCGTTCATCCCGGCGCGTTGAGCTTCCCGGACATGCTCGCCCATCACGTTCGCTGACAGCGCGATGATCGGCGTCCGGCGGTTGGGGCCCGCCTGATCCCGGATCGCCCTGGCGGCGGCGAAACCGTCCATGCCGGGCATCTGGAGATCCATCAGGATCAGATCGTACGCCTGTCTCGCCGCAAGGGCGATCGCGTCCGGACCGTCCATCGCGACCTCTGTGTGGAGGCCGGCTGCAAGCAGAAGGGCGCGAACCAACTCGCGGTTGGCCTCCAGGTCGTCGACGACCAGGATCTTCAGATCCCCGACCTCCTGATCACCGACCCCGGTCGCGTCCACAGCGGCGATCTGACCGGAGACGGCTGGTGCGAGAATCTCGAATGTGAAGGTCGAACCCTTTCCGGGTGAGGAGTGAAGCTGGATGCCTCCGCCCATGAGCTCCGTCAGCTGTCGGGAGATCGACAGGCCCAAGCCGGTGCCGCCGTATCGCCGGCTGATGGAACCGTCCGCCTGGGTGAAGCGCTGGAAGAGCCGATCTGCGACCTCCGGCGATATGCCGACCCCCGTGTCGCTGACGCAGATCACCAGGGCGTCCCGTTCCGCGTCGTGACGGGCCCGAACGGCGATTTCTCCCTCATCCGTGAACTTGACGGCGTTGCTCAGCAGGTTGGACAGCACCTGCTGCAGGCGTGACCGGTCTGCGAGAACATACTCTGGCGCAGCGCCGGTGACCTCCACCCTGAGCGTAAGTCCCTTTTCGGAGGCCTGAGCCGAAAACAGGCCGGCGACATCCTCAAGGAAGGACCGCAGCGGGAGAGGCGCCGGATCCAGGTCCACCTGCCCGGCCTCGAGTTTCGAGAAGTCGAGGATGTCGTTCACGACGGTCAGAAGCGCTTCCCCGCTGGCGACGACCCTCCGAAGATAGACATCGGCCTTCTCGGGAAGGCCCGGCAACTGGGACAGGAGGGTCGAGAAGCCGAGGACACCGGTCAGGGGGGTCCGAACCTCGTGGCTCATGTTCGCCAGGAACTCGCTCTTGGCTTCGGCGGCGGCCTCGGCGCGGGTCTTGGCCTGTCTGAGATCTTCTTCCAGTTCCCTGCGCCGGGTGACGTCCCGAAAGTTGAACACGGCCGAACGGGCCTGGCCGCCAGGGTCTCGGACGGCGCTGGCCCGACCCTCGAGCCAGACCTCGCCCGGGGAGCCATTCCGCACCCGGAAACGGAACTCGCCGGTGACCTCGGGGTGAGATGCGCCGCCGCCGAAGACCCCCTTCAGGAACACCGCCGCGGCGGGACAATCCGACGGGGCGACGAAGTCGGAAAGGGTGCGACCCACCATCTCCTCGGGCAAGTAACCGAGCGACCGGACCGACGGGGAGGCGTAGAGAATACGTCCGCCCTCGCTGAGCCAGAGCACGATGTCCGTGACATGATCGGCGAGCAGTCGCATCCGCGCTTCGCTTTCAGCCAGGGCCGCCTCCCTGGACCGGGTCTCGGTGACATCCATCACCACCCCGAGGATCGCCGCCACCCTCCCGGAGTCTGTCACTTCCGGGCTGGCCTGAATCAGGATGATCCTCTCCCGGCCGTCTCGAAGGCGGCAGCGGACCTCGGTCTCGGTCGGCCTCCGGGTCTCGACCGCTTCGTTGATCATGTGCGCAAGCCGGGCCTTCTCGGGTCCGGGGTAGAGATCGAGGAGGTCCTGGAGTTTGGGGCGATCGGTCGAGGGGTGGAATCCGTGGATCTCGAAGATTCCGTCTGAGAACGTCGTGGTGTCGCCGTTGTTGGCGACCCGGAAGTGCCCGATCCCGGCGACCTGCTCGGCCAGCATCGCAATCTTGTGCGCCTCCCGGGCCCGCCTGGCGCTCGACCGGATCTCGACGCTCGCCCGCCTCCAGCCCTCCCGGCGATGAATGACGGCGGCCCGGATCGCCAGGAATATGAGAACCAGCAGGACCAGGTTGGCCAGGTCCGTGACCACGATCTCCGACCGCCCCATCCGTGCGTTCTCGAACGCCGAGTCCAACTGGAACCAGGTGGCTGAGAGCAGGGGAGGGGTGACGCTGAGCCAGAAGCCGAGTGGCGGTAAATTCTCAACGATGAGCTTCTGAGATAGAACAATCGAAATGACGGCCATCCCAAGGATTTGGGCTTGGCCATCGAATCCAAGCATCAATCTCAGGCCGATCGCACAAAATGCTATAACAATAAAAAGATCGATAAAGGCCTTTATAGTTGACCTCTTTAATCTCTCGAAGATCTCTAAATCTTTAGATGAGATAAAATAATCTATACAAACAAGAAAAATAATACAAGAGAACCACAGAAAAGTTGTTGTAATTCCCAGATAGGGAGAGGCGGATATCGAAATCACAATTGCAAATGCAATGTTGATTATCTGGGGCAGATTTCTCCCGTTCATCAACATGATCAGCGCTCGATCGAGAGGCGTCATGCCCTTGATGGATTTAGAGATCAGGGGGTCGCGCGCCGCCATGATATTTCCGGACGTGTCCTATCGAGCGCAGCTATTCTGTATGGGTGGAATTAAGGAATGATTTCCGCCACCTAGGGGCTACTTGATTCATTCTAAAGTTGCAACTGCGCTTTGCTTAACGCGCGGTCGGACCATGGATTTCAGCGCCTCGGCGGCCCCTCAGACCGAGGCCGTCCCATGGCTTGACCCTTTGGAAGGGGCGGCGCAGCCTCGCCAGGGTCTGCGCAGGGAGCGAGACGGAACATGTCGGAAGAAGCTGCCCTGCTCGAGGCGGTCCGGGGCAGGGAGTCATTTCCTCTGGAGGCCTTTCCTGGCCGTTTGGCCTGGCTCCCGCGGGCCCGGGCCGGGTGGACCTTGGCGGTCTCGCCGCTGCGGGCGTCGCCGGGATGATCGCCCTGGATGACGCGCCGACCGCGGGCCTCGGCTGGGTGATGGTCGCAATGCCCCCGCGCCGGCATGCGGCGCCCGCCGCGACCGGCTGAGCCCCCGACGTGTGCAACGAGTATCAACTCAGGGTCCGCCGCGCCGACTATGACGGCGCCTTCCGTGCGCTGGGCCATGACGTCCTCTGGCGCGATGCAGAACCAAACCGTCCGCCGGAGGGGCGCTTCCGGCCGACTGACCGGGCTCCGATCCTGCGACGCGCGGGGGGCGCGGCCACCCTGGAGGGCCTGGAAGCGCGGTGGTGGCTTGTCCCGGCCTTCCACAAGGGGCGTGTCTCCGAGTGGAAGGCCATGTGCACCAATGCCCGGATCGAAACGGCCGCCTCGACGCCGGCCTTCCGGGAGTCCGTTCGAACGGGACGGTGCCTTGCGCCCGTGACCGCCGTCTTCGAGTATGACGCCCCGCCTGGCTGGCGGCGCGGCCAGCCGAAGCGTCGCTGGGAGGTCTCCTGGCCGCCTGACGCCTCCTCGGGCCAGGTCCGCTTCATGGCCGGCCTGTGCGCCTGGTCCCGGCCTGCGGACCTGCCGGAAGGACTGGACAGCTTTGCCGTGATTACGCGCCCTGCCGGGGCGGACATGGCCCGCATCCATGACCGACAGCCGGTCATCCTGACCCTAGCCGAGGGGCTGGACTGGCTGTGGCGGGGCGGATTGGAGTCGCTCCCGGCCCCGGGACCGGGGGGCTCGCTGACCCTCCGCGAAGCGCCCCGCTAGACCAGCCGCTTGCCGGCGTCGTCGATGATGGAGCCGAGATCGCGGCTCTCCTCGGCCAGGATCATGTCGTTGTGCGCCTTGCCCGAGGGAATCATCGGGAAGCAGTTCTCTTCCTTGGTGACGCAGCAGTCGAAGATGACCGGGCCGGGATAGTCGATCATCTGACGGATGGCGTCGTCCAGCTCCGCCGGCGTACGCGCCCGCAGTCCCAGGCAACCGAAGGCCTCCGCCATCTTCACGAAGTCCGGCAGGCTCGCCGAGTAGGAGTGCGAATAGCGTTCGCCGTGCAACAGCTGCTGCCACTGGCGGACCATGCCCATCCATTCGTTGTTCAGGATGAAGATCTTGATCGGCAGGCCGTACTGTATGGCGGTCGACATCTCCTGCATGGTCATCTGCACGCTGGCGTCGCCGCCGATGTCGATGACCAGGCTCCCGGGATGCGCCAGCTGGACGCCGACGGCGGCGGGAAGGCCGTAGCCCATAGTCCCCAGCCCACCGGAGGTCATCCAGCGGTTGGGCTCCTCGAAGTGGAAGAACTGCGCCGCCCACATCTGGTGCTGGCCCACCTCGGTGGTGATGTAGACGTCCTTGTCGCGGGTCAGGGCGTAGAGCCGCTCGATGGCGTACTGCGGCTTGATGCTGTCGGCCGAGGGCGCATAGCGGAAGGAATTCCGCGCCCGCCAGGCCTCGATCTGCCGCCACCATTCGGACAGGGCCGCGCCGTCGCAGGACAGGCTGCGGGCCTTCCAGGCGGCGATCATGTCCTCAAGCACGCTGGCGGCGTCGCCGACGATGCCGATGTCGGCCCGGACGTTCTTGGAGATCGAGGACGGGTCGATGTCGATGTGGATCTTGCGCGAGCCCGGCGAGAAGGCGTCGAGCTTGCCGGTCACCCGGTCATCGAAGCGCGCGCCGATGGCCACCATGACGTCGCAGTCGTGCATGGCGTTGTTGGCCTCGAAGCTTCCGTGCATGCCCAGCATGCCCAGCCACTTGTCGTCCGAGGCGGGGAAGGCGCCCAGGCCCATCAGGGTCGAGGTCACCGGCGCCCCGGTCAGGGCGGCGAACTCGCGAAGCAGGGCGGAGGCCCGGGGACCGGCGTTGATAACCCCGCCGCCGGTATAGAGGATGGGTCGGCGGGCGCCTGCGATCATCTGCACCGCCTCGGCGATGCGCGCCGGGTCGCCCTGGGTCCGAGGCCGGTAGTCGTGCGCGTGCACCACCTCCCGGGGCCCCTGATAGGCGGCCCGGCCGAACTGCACGTCCTTCGGAATGTCGATGACCACGGGCCCCGGGCGTCCCGAAGTGGCGATGTGGAAGGCCTCGTGCATGATGCGGGGCAGGTCCGCGGTATCCTTGACCAGATAGTTGTGCTTGGTGATCGGGCGGGTGATGCCGATGGTGTCGCACTCCTGGAAGGCGTCCGTGCCGATCAGATGGGTCGCGACCTGGCCCGTGATGACCACCAGGGGAATGGAGTCCATCAGGGCGTCGACGATGCCCGTGACGGCGTTGGTGGCGCCCGGCCCGGACGTCACCAGAACGACCCCCGGCCGGCCTGTCGAGCGGGCGTAGCCCTCGGCGGCGTGGGTCGCCCCCTGCTCGTGGCGAACCAGGACGTGCTGAAGGCGCGGCTCGTTGAACAGGGCGTCATAGATCGGCAGGACCGCCCCTCCGGGATATCCGAAAAGCGCCTCCACCCCCTGGTCCACCAGGGCGCGCACGACGATCTCCGCGCCCGTCAGGGTTTCGGTCTCGGTAGCGGCGGGGCTCAGGGTCTGGGTGCTCATGGCGGTGGGGTCCGGGGGTGTTGGGCAACAAAAAGGGCCCTCGAGGGGCCCGGGCGTATGCGACCAGTCGCGGCTGACGGGGTCAGTCCGCGGCGGGCCGCCTGGCGAGTACGAGGATGCGACGCATGTGTCGTCTCCGGAAACAGTGTGTAAGGCTAGTGCCATGCCCCTTTCAGGCCGTCAAGTCGGGGTTCAGCGCAAGAAATGACCTCCACTGGGCTTCGGGATCGATGTCGGTGATCGCTGGCCAGTCCGCCATCCGGCCCCTGAGCCAGACCTCCTGGCGCTTGACGTAGTTGCGGGTCGCCCTCTGCCCGGCCGCGATGGCCTCCTCCAGCGTCATCCGCCCGTCGAGAAAGGCCAGAAGCGGGCGAAGCCCGACGGCCTTGCAGGCGGGCAGGGCGGGGTCCAGCCTGCGCGCGGCGAGCCTCCGGGCCTCCTCGAGCGCGCCGTCGCGGACCATGGCGGCGAACCGGGCGTCACAGCGGCGGTAAAGTTCCTCGCGCGGAGGCATGAGCCTTACGCCGCGCCAGCCGCCGGCGGGCAGTCCCCCCTGCGTTTCCGCCTGCCAGTCGCTGAGCGACCGTCCCGTGTCGGCAAACACTTCCCAGGCCCGGCAGAGGCGCTGGCGGTCTCCGGGCAGGATTCGGGCGGCGGCGGCAGGATCGACTTCGGCCAGCCGTTCCCGAAAGGCGAGCTCTCCGAGAGCCTCGAACTCCGCCGCAGCGCGGGCGCGGGCGTCGGCGGACACCGCCGGCGCCGTGGCCAGCCCCCTGACAAGGGCCTCGAAGTACAGGCCAGTGCCCCCCGCGACGACCACGTCGGTTCCCCGCCTGTCGAGGGTGTCGATCACCTCGCGCGCCGCTGCAAGCCAGCGTCCGGCGGACCAGGCCTGCCCTGCATCCACGGTCCCGACCAGGTGATGCCGGACGGCTGCAAGGTCGTCCGGTCCCGGAGATGCGGTCAGCACCGGCAGGTCGCGATAGATCTGGAGGGCGTCGGCGCCGATGATCTCTGCGCCCACCTTCCGCGCGAGGCGGAGGGCCAGTGCGGACTTGCCGCTTGCCGTAGGGCCGGCGATGAGCCAGATGCGGGACGTCATGCAGATCGCGCTTACCCTTGTGGGACTGGACCCGGCTGCGGCGGACGCCGCGGCGGGCCGCATCGCCGAAGCGCTCGCAGTCCGGGGGCGCCCCGTCAAGCCGGCGCCGTCGCCGGGCCCGGCTGCACGGGAGTTCCGGCTGGACCCCGCCGACCTGCAGGACCTGCGCCGGACCGCTCTTGCCGCCGCGTCGGGTCTGCCGGTCGACCTCTGCGTCCAGCCCCTCGAGGGCCGCCGAAAGCGCCTGCTGCTGGCCGACATGGACAGCACCATCATCGCCTGCGAGTGCCTGGACGAGCTGGCCGACTTCGCCGGCCGCAAGGCCGAGGTGGCCGCCATCACCGAGCGGGCCATGCGCGGCGAGCTGGAGTTCGAGGGCGCCCTGCGCGAACGGGTGGCCATGCTGGCGGGCCTGCCGGAATCCCAGCTCGAACGCGCCTACGCCGAGAGGGTCCGTCTCAATCCCGGCGCCCGGACCTTCGTGCGCACCCTGGCCGTCTCGGGCGCCCACTGCGTCCTCGTGTCCGGCGGCTTTGATTTCTTCACCCGACGGGTCGCCATCCAGGCCGGGTTCCACGAGGACCGGGCCAACCGGTTCGTCGTGTCAGAGGGTCACCTCACCGGCGCCGTCGAAACCCCGATCCTCGGTCGTGAAGCCAAGCTCGCCACCCTTGTCTCCGAGGCCGAACGGTTGGGCCTGGACCTGTCCCAGGCGGCCGCCATCGGCGATGGCGCCAATGACCTGGCCATGATCGGGGCTGCGGGCCTGGGGCTGGCCTACCGCGCCAAGCCGGTCGTCGCCGCCGAGGCCGACGCCCAGATCGACCATGCCGACCTGACGGCGGCCCTCTATTTCATGGGCTTCACCGAAGCCGAGTTCGTCCGCGACTGACGTCTCAGGACGACAGGCTGAGCCTCAGCAGGTCCGCCGCGGCGTGCAGGTCCTCCACGATCCGGGCGCAGAGGGCGTCCATCTCTTCCGTGGGCGCCAGGAGGTCGGGGATCATGACGGTCATCATGCCGGCGGCCGCCGCCGACCGGACGCCGTTGTGACTGTCCTCCAGGGCAAGACAATCGACCGGGTCGACCTCGAGACGCCGCGCAGCGACCAGGAACGGATCAGGATGGGGCTTGCCGCGCGGATAGTCTCCCTTCGCCGAGACGGCGTGGAAGCGGCCTTCCAGCCCGTGCCGGCCGAGGTTGAAGGCGAGGTCCTCGTGCCGGGAAGAGGTGGCGATGGCCCGGGGCAGGGCGAGGTCGTCCAGAAGGTCAAGGAACTCGCGCACCCCCGCCTTCAGGAAGTCCTGTCCCCGGGCGAGGGCGTGGAAATGCTCCGCTGACGCATCCCACAGGCCGTCGACGTCGAAGTCTTCGCCGAAATGGTCCAGCAGACGGCGGCGGCTGGCCTCGCCCGGCAGGCCGATCAGGCGGGGGAAGACCGGCTCGGGCATGTCATGGCCCATTCCCCCGGCGGCGGCGGCCAGGGCGTCGCGGTAGAGGGACTCGGTGTCGAACAGGAGCCCGTCCATGTCGAAGACGACGGCGCGGGGCGGGCGGAGCAGGGCCATGGCGGCTTTATCGATCCTCGTCCTCCTTCCAGCAAGGGTCCTGGGCCCTTGTCATCCTCGCCCGCCGACCGGATATGGGGGCCTGAGCCGTTGAGAGACCCCCGATGACCGCCGACGCCCCCATCGACCGCG
>JBJTEN010000097.1:0-4373 GCA_046092925.1 Phenylobacterium sp.
CGGGATCCAGCCGACCCGCCATTCCACGCCGGAGCGGTCACGCCTTGCGAAGATCGGCTGGCCAAAGCCGATCGAAAACCGCTCGATGGCGACGCCACAGGCCCGCGCCGCCAGGAAATGGCCGAGCTCATGCACCACCACGACCAGGGCCAGGACAAGGATGAACGGCGTCAGATGCCAGAGGAATTCAATCACGACGTTCATGGTCAGGCGGCTCCGCCGGAAGGCCGCCGGGCGGAGACAGCGGCTTGGGCCAGCCGGCGACCCGCCTGATCGACTTGTCGCGCCTGCTCCAGCAAATCGTCGGCCGCGAGGTCCGTCATGTCGTCTCCCAGGTTTTCAGAACCCGCCTTATCCAGGGTTTCCGACACGATTGCGGCAATATCGAGATAGCCGATACGGCGGTCAAGGAAGGCCGCCACCGCGACCTCGTTGGCGGCGTTGAGCAGGCCGGGCGCCGACCCGCCCGCGCGCAGCGCCTGCCGGGCCAGGCCGAGGGCGGGGAAACGGTCTTCATCCGGAGGCTCGAAGGTCAGTCGGCCAAGGCTTCCGAGGTCAAGACGGGGGGCCGGCCAGGCCACCCGGTCGGGCCAGGCGAGCGCCACGGCGATGGGCGTGCGCATGTCCGGAGCGCCGAGCTGGGCCAGGCTGGAGCCATCGGCGTATTCGACAAGGCTGTGCAGGATCGACTCGGGGTGGATCACCACATCAATCCGGTCCGGCTCCATTCCGAAGAGATAGGCCGCCTCGATCATCTCGAGGCCCTTGTTCATCATGGTCGCGGAATCGATCGAGATCTTGGGGCCCATGTCCCAGTTCGGATGGGCCAGGGCCTCCTCCGGGGTCGCCGCGGACATCCTCTCGGACGACCAGGTCCTGAAGGGGCCGCCCGAGGCGGTCAGCACCAGACGGGACACCCGGGAGGCCTGGGTCGGGTCCAGGGTCTGGAAGATGGCGGAGTGTTCGGAATCGACGGGAATGACCGCCCCCCCCGCGAGCCGGGCCCGCCGCAGAAGGGCGGGGCCGGCGCAGACCAGGCTTTCCTTGTTGGCCAGGGCGACAACCGCACCGGCCTCCACCGCCGCCAGGGTTGGCGCAAGGCCTGCAAACCCCACTATGGCCGACATCACCCAGTCGGCCTGAAGGGCCGCAGCCGCCCGGACAGCCCCCTCCCCCGCCTCCACGGCGACGCCGGTCCCCCGCAGACGTCGCGCCAGTTCCTCCGCGCCCTCCGCATCTGCGATGACCGCGACTTCGGGCCGCCACTTCAGCGCCTGCTCGGCCAGCAGGCTCACATTCCGGCCACCGGTCAGGGCGCGGACCCTGACGGGCCCTCCGAGGATGTCCAGCAGATCCAGCGTGGAGACGCCGACTGATCCTGTAGACCCCAGAACCGAGACGGTCCGCGGGAGGCTCAATGTCCCCATCCCAGATGATTCACGAGGCGGAAGATGGACAGGACCACGACCACGAACATCAGCCCGTCAACGCGGTCCAGGAGGCCGCCATGGCCTGGGATCAGGGTTCCGGAATCCTTCACGCCGAACCGGCGCTTCAGCATGGATTCCCACAGATCGCCGGCCATGCCCGCCAGCCCGCCGCAGAGACCCGCCAGGACCGCAGCCCAGGGATTGAGCTTGAAGACGGGAAGCGCCGCCAGGGCGACCGCCGCCAGGGCCGCGGCCAGGAGACCCGCCAGGAAACCGGACCAGGTCTTGTTGGGCGAGAACCGCGGCCACAGCTTCGGCCCGCCGACGAGGTTCCCGATGAGGTAGGCGGCGACATCGGCGGTCCAGGCCACGGCGAAGGCCATGAACACCCACCAGCGCCCCTCCGGCATGGCGCGAAGCCAGATCAGGCAGACGGCGGCCGCGCCGATGTAGAACACCCCGAGGGCGGCGTTCCCCGGGCGTTCCGCCACACCCCGGGCGACGATCGCCGCCAGGAGGCCGCCTCCGGCGAGAACGCTCCAGGCGATGAACATGCTGTCCCGCTGGGCGAAGAAGAGGGCCGTCAGGATGGCGGCGCAGACCGCGGTGGACACCCGCACCCGGCCCGCGGGGGCGGACATCCGGCCCCACTCGACCGAGAGCCTCGCGACCGCCGCCACCACCATGAGGAGAAAGGGCCAGGCCGTCTGACCGGGGCCCAACTCGAACCAGACGGCGGCGAGGGCCGCCGGCAGGAGTATCGCCGCCGACAGCGCCCGCAGGGCGAGGTTCGACCAGTCGAAACCCCTAACCGGCGACAAGGACGTCATCGGAGACGGCTCCCCCGAAACGGCGATCCCGGGCGCGGAAGATGCGGATGGCTTCGCTCAGGCAGCCGGCGTCATAATCCGGCCAGAGGACATCCTGGAACACCAGCTCGGCGTAGGCGGCCTCCCAGAGCAGGAAGTTGGAGAGCCTCTGCTCTCCCGAAGGGCGAATGATGAGGTCCGGAGGGGGAAGCCCCGCTGTCGACAGGGCGTGGGTGAAGACCTGCTCGTCGATGGTCGAAGGATCCAGTCGCCCCGCTGCGGCTTCCTCGGCCAGACGTCTGGCGGCGTCGGCGATATCCGCCTGCCCGCCATAGTTGAACGCGATCTGCAGAGAGAACCTGTCGTTCCCGGCGGTCCTGTGCTCGGCCTCCTCCAGAAGGGCGATGAGGTCCGGACTCAGTCCCTCCCTGCGCCCCAGGGCGCGGACCCGCACCCCCTCGCGCTCCAGACGCTTCAGGTCTGCCTTGAAGTAGCGCTTGGGAAGGGCCATCAGTTCGGCCACCTCTGCGGCGGGGCGGCTCCAGTTCTCCGTCGAAAAACCGAATACGGTCAGCCAGCGGATGCCGAGACCGGGCGCGGCCTCCACGATCCGCCGGAGCGCCTCGACGCCGGCGCGATGCCCCAGAGTGCGGGGCAGGCCCCGCTTGTGCGCCCAGCGGCCGTTCCCGTCCATGACGATCGCCACATGAAGGGGCGAGGCCGCGGGAGCCCCCTCGGCCACCGGCTCGGCCGGTTCTGTGGATGTCTTGGACCGGTCGGCCATTTCCCCTCCGCAGGCCTCAGGGCTAGACCTGCATGATCTCTTGTTCCTTGGTTTTCAAGGCCTCGTCGACGCGCTTGACCGCCTCGTCGGTCATCTTCTGGATCTCCGACTCCATCCGCTTCTGCTCGTCCTGGCTGATGACGGAGTCCTTCTCGGCCTTCTTCAGGTCGTCGTTTGCCTCACGCCGGACATTGCGGATCGCCACACGCTGCTGTTCGGCGTATTTGGCCGCGATCTTGGCAAGATCACGCCGCCGCTCCTCGGTCAGGGGCGGGATCGGAATCCGGAGGGTCTGTCCCTCCACCACCGGGTTCAGACCAAGGCCCGAGGCCCGGATCGCCTTCTCAGCCGAGACGACCACGCCGCGGTCCCAGACATTGACGCTGATGGACCGGGGCTCGGGCACCGTAATGGCCGCCACCTGGTTCAGCGGCGTGGTGGCGCCGTAGGCCTCGACCATGATCTGGTCCAGCAGGCTCGCCGAGGCGCGGCCTGTGCGCAGGCTGGCGAACTCTTCCTTCAGGGCGGAGACCGCCTTGTCCATGCGGTCGCGATAGCGGGACAGTTGGGGCTTTTCGGCAGGCATGACGCGTTCCCGTTCTGCGTTCAGTTGATGGTGGTGAAGACACCCTGGCCGGTGAGGACCTTCATGAAGTTGCCCGGCTCGCGGATGGAAAAGACCACAATGGGAATCTGGTTGTCGCGCATCAGGGCGATCGCCGAGGCGTCCATGACCTTGAGGTCCTGGGCCAGGACATCGTGGTAGCTCAGCTGTTCATACCGGCGTGCGGCGGGGTCCTTCTTGGGGTCGGCGGTGTAGACGCCGTCGACGCTCGTGCCCTTGAAGAGGGCGTCGCAGCCCATCTCCGCCGACCGCAGGGCGGCCGGCGTATCGGTGGTGAAGAAGGGGGCGCCCAGGCCGGCGGCGAAGATCACCACCCTGCCCTTCTCCAGGTGCCGGAGGGCCCGGCGACGGATGTAGGGCTCGCAGACCGCGTCCATGGGGATGGCGGACTGCACGCGCGTATCGACCCCGGCCTTCTCCAGGGCGCCCTGCAGGGCCAGGGCGTTCATCACCGTCGCCAGCATGCCCATATAGTCGGCGCTGGCCCGCTCCATGCCCCGCCCCGCGAGGGACACGCCCCTGAAGATATTGCCCCCGCCGACGACCAGGCAGAGCTCCACCCCGGCGTCCACCACCTCCTTGATGTCGGCCGCCACGCGGTCGAGGGTCGCGGTGTCGATGCCGAAGAGGGAATCCCCCATCAGCACTTCTCCGGACATCTGCAGGAGGATCTTCCGGAATCGGGGTCTGGGCGCGGTCATGGGCCGATCCGACGCCGGGCCCTC
>JBJTEN010000098.1:0-4915 GCA_046092925.1 Phenylobacterium sp.
GCTCCGGCGTCGGGGGGCGCGGCGTCCGCCGGGGGTCCCGCGAGGGGTCCGCCGGTATCGGTGATCAGGTTGATCCGCGTGAAGCCCCGGACGGAGAGCGCGGCCATGACCCGGGCGACCTCCTCATAGGAGACCTTGCCATCGGCGCGGACAAAGACCTCCCGCTCGGGGTCCCGGGCCGCCGCGGCAAGGGTCGGGCCAAGGGCCTCGAAGGGCGTCCGCTGCTCCTGGACGAAGATGGCGCCGTCGGCCCGGACAGAGACTGTCAGGGGGTCCTCGCTCTCGCGGATGGCCCCGGCCTCCGTCTTCGGAAGCTCCAGGGGCACCCCCGCCGACAACAGGGGTGCAGAGACCATGAAGACAATCAGCAGCACGAGCATCACGTCCACGAAGGGCGTGACATTGATCTCCGACAGGGCGGAGCGGCGGCCGCGGCCGTAGCGCCGCCGCCGGCCGCCGCCGCCGGATCCCGAGAAGGCGTCATGGGCGGACAGGGCCATGGCTCAGACCTTCGAGGCCAGGCGCCGCTGGACGGCGGTGGACAGGTCATCCGCAAATCCCTCGAGCCGGGCGGCGTAGCGGCTGACCTCGGAGGAAAAGTGGTTGAAGGCGATGTAGGCGGGAATGGCCGCGATGAGCCCGATGGCCGTGGCGAAGAGAGCCTCGGCGATGCTCGGGGCGACCACCGCCAGGCTGGTGTTCTTCTGCACCGCGATGGCCTGGAAGCTGTGCATGATCCCCCAGACCGTCCCGAAGAGACCGACGAAGGGCGAGGCGGTCGCGACAATGGCCAAGGCCGAGAGGCCGGTCTCCACCCGCAGGGACTCCCGGGCGATCGAGGCGTCCAGAACGCGGTCGATCCTCTGCACCAGGAAGGCCGCCTGCGCCTCGGACACAGGACCGCGGGACCGGGCCTCACGCCATTCGAACAGGGCGGCCTGGAGCATCCGGTGCAGGGCGTGCGGCGGGTTGTCCCCCGCCTCGAGGGCGATGTCCTCAAGGCTGCGGCCCGAAGCCGCCTCCGCCTCGAAGGCGTCCGCCGCCCGGTTCAGGCTTCGCAGGCGGAGCGCCTTGTCCAGGATGACGCCCCACGACGCCAGCGAGGCGAGCCCCAGAAGGATCATGACGGACTTCACAACCCAGTCCGCGCGGGCGAACAGGGCGACGAAAGTGAAGGATTCCGGCGTGATGGCGGCGGGCTCCATGGTCTCTCCGGGGCTGTTCTGCCAGGTCCGTTCAGGGCCCGGCGCAGACTACAGGTCAGGATGGCGAAGATAGGGCGGAACCTAGCCGCGCAGCCCCGACTTTTTGGTTAACGCCCGCCGGGGCCGCCGCCGGGCTGCGGCGGGACGGGCCTCAGCCCGCGTCGCCCAGAATGGGGGTCAATTGCGCCACCAGGCGCGGGGACGGCCGGGTCGGTCGGCCGGAAAGATCGATGCAGGCGGCCTCGACCTGCGCTTCGCACCCGAGCTCCGCCCCGCGCAGGAGGCGCTGGCGGATGAACAGGCGCGGCCCGCGGATCCGCTCATAGAGGGTGCGCACCTCCAGGGCGTCGTCGATGCGCGCCGGGCGACGGAAGTCGATCTCCATGCGGACGACGGTGAAGGCCGACGGGCGTTCACCCTCCAGAAGGTCGGAGTGGGACACGCCCGCCGCCCGCAGGGCGTCGCTGCGCCCCCGCTCGAAATAGCGCAGGTAGTTGGCGTGATAGACGACGCCGGTGAAGTCGGTGTCCTCGTAGTAGATACGTACGGGCAGGATGTGCTCTCGGCCCGCGAACCGGCCCTGTGAGGGCACATCCCGGGGGTCAGTCGGCATCCTCGCCTCCGTCGAACAGGCCCGCCTGGCCCGCGGCGGGCGGGGCGGGGGGCGGGGTCAGGCCCAGGTGCTCGTAGGCCCGGGCGCAGGCCACCCGGCCGCGGGGCGTGCGCTGGATGAAGCCCTGCTGGAGCAGGTAGGGCTCGATCACGTCCTCCACGGCGTCGCGGGCCTCGGCGATGGCGTAGGCCAGGGTCTCCAGCCCCGCCGGCCCGCCGGCGTAGTTGGAGATCAGGGCGTTCAGGTAGCGACGGTCCAGGCTGTCCAGGCCGGCGGGGTCCACCTCCAGCCGGGCCAGGGCCCGGGCGGCGGCGGGCCTGTCGATGGCGGCGGCGCCCTCGGCCTCGGCGAAGTCGCGCACCCGGCGCAGCAGACGACCGGCGACGCGCGGCGTGCCCCGGGCGCGGGCGGCGATCTCGCCGGCCCCGTCCTCGGTCAGGTTCAGGCCCAGCCGTCCCGCCGCATGGGCCAGCACCTTCCGCAGTTCGTCGACGGAATAGAACTCCAGCCGGATCGGGATGCCGAAGCGGTCGCGCAGGGGGGTGGCCAGCATGCCCGCCCGGGTGGTGGCCGCCACCAGGGTGAAGGGGGCGAGGTCGATGCGGATCGAGCGGGCCGCCGGGCCCTCGCCGATCATCAGGTCGAGGACGTGGTCCTCCATGGCCGGGTAGAGGATCTCCTCCACGGGGGCGGCCAGGCGATGGATCTCGTCGATGAAGAGGACGTCCCGGGGCTCGAGGTTCGTGAGGATGGCCGCCAGGTCCCCCGCCTTGGCCAGCACCGGCCCCGATGTGGCGCGGAAGTTCACCCCCAGCTCCCGGGCGATGATCTGCGCCAGGGTGGTCTTGCCCAGGCCCGGCGGGCCGAAGAGCAGAACGTGGTCCATGGCCTCGCCCCGGCCACGGGCCGCGTCGATGAAGATGGAGAGGTTCGACTTGGCCGCCGCCTGACCGACGAATTCGGACAGGGTCTGGGGGCGCAGGGCGCGGTCGCCGGGCTCGGGCGGACCGGGCTCGGCGGAAACAAGGCGGCTCACCGGCCCATCTCCTTCAGGCCGGCGCGGACGAGGTCGGAGACGGCGGCGTCGGGGCCGAGGGCGGCGGCGGCCTGGTCGACCAGCCGGCGGGCCTGCATCTCGGCGACGCCCAGGCCCATGAGGGCCGCAACGGCCTCGCCGGCGGCGGAGACCGCGACGGGGCCGGTCGAAGGGGCGGCGGCGACGCCGGAAGCGCTGAAGCCCGGCGATCCGATGGGCTTGCCCTTGAGTTCCACCAGGATGCGCTGGGCCAGCTTGGGGCCCACCCCGCTGGCCCGGCCCACCTGGGCCTTGTCGTCCCGGGCCACGGCCTCGGCGAGGGCGGCGGGGGTCAGGACGTCCAGCACGGCCAGGGCCGCCTTCGGGCCGACGCCCTGGACGGATTGCAGGAGGACGAAGGCGGCGCGGTCGTCGGCGTCGAGAAAGCCGTAGAGGCGGGGGCCGGCGTTTTCCGACCACTGGGTCTCGACCCGCAGGACCACGGCCTCGCCGGCGGGGGGCAGGCGCGAGAGGGTCCGGGCGCCGCAGCGGACGACCCAGCCAACCCCGCCGACGTCGATCAGGGCCTCTTCCTCTGTGGTCTCCAGAACCCTGCCGGCCAGCCGCCCGATCATGCCGCCAACCGTCCCCGCGTCCGGGCGTGGGCGTGCGCCACGGCCACGGCCAGGGCGTCGGCGGCGTCGGCCGAGGCGCCGGCCGAGCCGGGCAGGATGCGGGCGATCATGAAGGCGACCTGGTCCTTGTCGGCGGCGCCGGTGCCGACCACCGACTTCTTGACGAGGCGCGCCGCATATTCCGCCACCGGCAGGCCCGCCTTGGCCGGCGCCAGCAGGGCCGCCGCCCGGGCGTGGCCCAGCTTGAGGGCCGAGGCGGCGTTGGTGTTCATGAAGGTCTCCTCGATGGCCGCCTCGTCCGGCGTCCAGTCGGCGACCACGGCGCTGATTCCCTCGAACAGGGCCAGGAGCCGCTCGGAAAAGGGCGCTTTCTCGTCCGGGGCGATCACCCCGTGTCCCAGGTGCGAGAGCCGGTTGCCCTCGACCCGGATCATTCCCCACCCCGTCTTTCGCAAGCCGGGGTCAAGGCCGAGGATTCGGAGGGGGGCGGGGCTCATGCGATTCCACCGGCGGCTGTTCGTGATGTGTTCCTAGGCGGGTTCGCGGGCGGAGGGAAGGGGTTCTGGCGGGAAGGGGTTCTGGCGGGAAGGATTGGCGTACTGAATGTAGGTATTACGAATGATCGAGATAATGTCGGCAACGCTGTATATTTGTGAACGCTTTATAGGCCGGTCAAATATAACATAATTGGATTCCGGGAATTCTACAAAATAAAATCTAATGGAACTCCTCGATATTAATTGTGTCGACAATCGTCAGAATGTGTTTATTTGGAGATCATCTTAGCTGTGACAGGTATTTTGCGATCAAATGGCACTTGACGTGAGGGGCATCTGCCAGTGTATATGTTGTGTGGACCCGATGCGCAAGATCACGGCTCCCTTATGTCTTGTACCCTATAGTGTGCGCAGGAGCCAATATTTCAGTCCGAAAGCGCGATCGACAATGATTGTCTTTGGTTTAGGGTTTAGACGGATTTTGTATTTGGAGCAAGTTTACGAGGTTTTTAGATGTTCAATGTTAGAGGATATATTTTGTGCATCTTGACTAGCATTCTTATTCTTTTTAGCGCAGGATATGGATACTCTGAAATCTTATACGTTTCTGGTCGGACCGACAAAGAAATGTACGATAAAATCAAGAGATTAGGTCAAAATGTTGATACTGTCGAAATAGATAGTTTTGGAGGTAGTGAAGAGATCGCTCTCGAAATTGCGAGTGTTGTTGCGGCGAATAATTTAACAGTAAAGGTTAGAAGATATTGTCTTTCAAGCTGCGCAATGTACATTCTTGCGGCAGCCAGGAAGGTTATTGTCTCTGAGTATGCAATTGTCGGATTTCATGTACCATCTGTGGGCAATTACCAGGTAATGAGGAGAGCTGCGCCTGAATCTAAATTCACTCATAAGATTGGCCAAATCGCCAAAAATACTGAACAGCTTTATGA
>JBJTEN010000099.1:0-5061 GCA_046092925.1 Phenylobacterium sp.
CCGTCCGGTCGGGGCGCAAGGCGAAGCGCAAGGGCGCCCTCCTCGACCAGCCCCTTGATCACAGCGGCCGACACTCCGGCCCGCCGCGCGAGTTCGGCGCCGGAGGCGGGACCGGCGGCGGCGGCCTCCAGCGCCCGGGTCCGGGCGGGGGTCGGCCTGGCGGGCTCCCGACCCGTCGCGACCACCAGACGCTCGGGCCGGGGCAGGGGCGCACGGGCGCCGCGCAGGGCGATGGCCAGGGGCAGGCCCGGCAGGTCGGCGGCGTAGCGGGCCGCCCACTGGACGAAGTCCACCGTGGCGGGGCTGAGCGGAGGCCCTTCGAGCCGGCCTGCGACAGGCTTCAGCGGCCGGTTGCCCCCGGCCCCTTCCCGGACGGCGCAGACCACGCCCTCGGCGAGGCGGGCGCCCAGGGGGACCCCGACACGCTCCCCGACGGACAGGCTGAGGCCCTCCGGCTCCTCGTAGTCGAAGGCCTCGGGCAGGGGCAGGGGCAGAAGGACGGAGACGATGCGGTTCATGCCTCTCCTCAATAGCCCGCCCGGGCCGCCGACGCCTCAGCTTCCTGAAGCGCGCCCGTGAGGGCTTCCGGGCGGACGCGGGGAGTCCTACAAGACCGCTTCAACAAAAGCGGACGCAGCCCGATGCAACTCTTCCTCGACACCACCGACGTCGTGGTCCTGAAGGACCTCGCCGCCACAGGCCTGGTCGACGGCGTGACCACCAACCCGACGCTGATCGCCAAGTCGGGCCGGCCCATGTTCGACGTCATCGCCGAGATCTGCGAACTGGTGGAAGGCCCGGTCAGCGCCGAGGTCGCCGCCACCGACGTGGCCGGCATGCTCGCCGAGGGCGCCAGGCTCGCCGCCATCGCCCCGAACGTGGTGGTCAAGGTCCCGCTGACCCGCGAGGGCCTCATCGCCACCTCGGAATTCGCCGTCCAGGGCATCCAGACCAACGTCACCCTCTGCTTCTCCGCCGCCCAGGCCCTCCTCGCGGCGAAGGCCGGCGCCAGCTACATCTCGCCCTTCATCGGCCGCCTCGACGACCACGGGGCCGAGGGCATGGACCTCATCACCGAGATCCGGGCCATCTACGACAACTATGACTTCGACACCGAGATCCTCGCCGCCTCGATCCGCAGCCCGGCCCACGTCACGGCCGCGGCCCTCTGCGGCGCGGACTGCGCGACGATTCCGCCAGACGTCTTCACCGCCCTCTTCAAGCACCCGTTAACCGAAAAGGGGCTTTCTCAGTTCCTGAGCGACTGGGCCGCAACGGGACAGTCGATTCTCTGAACCGAGGGGCGGGAACTCATGGCCGGTGCGGGCGAAGCCGAACTTCAGGAGGGGCCCGGGCCGGAGACGGTGCGCGCCGCCCTTCTCCGCCGCCCTGACATCCTCACCGGTGACCCCGAGACCCTCCAGGCCCTCGGCCTGGCCCTCCGGCCCGACGCCCGTGTGGTGGAGTTCGGACCGGCAGCCCTGGCCCGGGTCAGCGCGGCCGCCCGCGCCGAGAGCGAGGCAAGGGCCCGCCTTGAGGCGGTCGCGCGCGCCAACTTCGTCGCCCAGGCCCAGACCCGGGAGGCCGTGATCGACCTGCTCGACGCGCGCGCCCCGGCGGATCTCGCCCTGCGCCTGGACGAGATCGCCCGGGTCCGGTTCGGCCTGCAGGCGGGCGCCCTGGGGCTGGAGGGATCCCAGCCGCCGGAGGGGTGGCGGCATCTGCCCGACGGCGCCCTCGCCCGGCTTCTGGAGGATGACGCCGACCTCCTGCTTGGCTTTCGCCCCACGGCCCTTGGCCTGTTCGGCGACCAGGCGCCGTTCATCCGGTCCATGGCCCTGGCCCGGCTCAACCTTCCCGGCGGGCCCGGCCTGATGGGCTTTGGCTCAGGCGATCCCGAAGGGTTCACGCCGGATATGGGCCCCGAGCTTGTGGCCTTCATGGCGCGTGTGACCCAAAGCCTGGCCCGGCGGCTGATGGGGGCCTGATGGACGCCCGGGCGGCCCTCGGCCTCTGGCTGGAGCACCTGGAGCAGGAGCGTCGGCTCTCCCCTCGCACCCTCGCGGCCTACGGCTTCATCGGCCGGCGTTACCTGGCCTTCCTGGAAGGGCACCGGGGCGGCCCCCTGTCGGCCGACGATTTGGGAACGATCAGCGCTGCGGAGATCCGCGCCTGGCTGGCCGTGCTGCGGCAGGGGGAGACGCCGCTCTCGCCCCGCTCGCTCTCCCAGTCCCTCTCGGCGATCCGGACCTTCCACGGCTTTCTCGACCGGCGCCTCTCGATCGCCAACGCCGCCCTGGCGCTGGTCCGGGGGCCGCGCGTCAAGCCGACGGCGCCGCGACCTGTCACCGAATCCCAGGCGGTGGAGCTCCTGGCCGAGCCGGGCCTCGACGGCGGTCTCGATCCCTGGGAGGCGGCCCGGGACGAGGCGGTGCTGACCCTGCTCTACGGCTGCGGCCTGCGCATTTCCGAGGCCCTGTCCCTGCGCCGGCGCGACGCCCCCCTCGGCGAGGCCCTGAGGATCACGGGCAAGGGGTCGAAGACGCGGATGGTCCCGGTCCTGCCCCGGGTGGCGCAGGCGGTGGAGACCTATCTCCGGACCCTGCCCTTTCCGCTCGCGCCGGATGAACCCCTGTTCCGGGCCCGCCGGGGCGGGCCCCTGTCCCCCCGCCACGTCCAGGCGACGGTCCAGGGGATGCGGGGACGGCTGGGCCTCCCGGACAGCGCCACGCCCCACGCTCTGAGACACGCCTTCGCGACCCACCTTCTGGGGGCCGGAGCGGATCTCCGCTCGATCCAGGAAATGCTGGGGCACGCATCCCTCTCGACCACCCAGCGTTATACCCAGGTGGACGCCGCCGCCCTGCTTCGGGCCTATGCCGACGCCCACCCGAGGGCGTGACGTCCGGCGCCGTCAGGCCTGCATGGTCCAGCCCTCGACCCCCATGGCGGCCTGGCGGCCGGCCTCGGAGCGCGTCGGGTGAGGGTGGCAGATCCGGGCGATATCCTCGCTGGCCGCCCGGAAGGCCATTGCGACGCAATACTCGCCGATGAGCTCGCCGGCCTGCGGCCCCAGGATATGCACGCCCAGGATTTCATCGGTGGCGGCGTCGGCCAGGACCTTCACGAAGCCGTCGGTCTCATGGTTGATCTTGGCCCGGCTATTGGCGGCGAAGGGGAACTTGCCGGCCTTGTAGACCCGCCCCTCCGCCTTCAGCTGTTCTTCATTACGGCCGACCCAGGCCACTTCCGGCGTCGTGTAGACCACGCTGGGCACCAGATTGTAGTCCACGTGCCCGGCCTTGCCGGCGATGAGCTCGATACAGGCGACCCCATCCTCCTCGGCCTTGTGCGCCAGCATGGGGCCATGGATGACGTCTCCAACCGCCCAGACGCCCGCCGCCGAGGTCCGGAAGTGGTCGGTCTCGATGAAGCCGCGGGCGTCGGGGACGATCCCCACAGTCTCCAGGCCGAGGCCGGCCGTGTAGGGTCTGCGGCCGATCGCCAGCAGGACGCGGTCGGCCGACAGGGTTTCGGCGGCGCCGCCGGCGGCGGGCTCCACCGTCAGGTCGACCCTGGACTTGCCGGCCTTGGCCCCGGTCACCTTGGACCCCAGCTTGAAACTGACGCCCTGCTTGGTCAGGATTCTCTGGAAGGCCTTCGCCACCTCGGCGTCCATGCCGGGACAGATCCGGTCGAGATACTCGATCACCGTCACCTCAGCCCCCAGCCGGCGCCAGACTGAGCCCAGCTCCAGCCCGATGATCCCGGCCCCGATGACGATCATCGTTCTCGGGACCTCGGTCAGGGACAGCGCCCCCGTGGAGTCGACGATCCGTTCCCCGTCCACCGCCACGCCCGGCAGGCCGGAAGGCTCCGAACCTGTGGCGATGACGATGTTGCGGGCCTCGAGGGTCACGGTCTTGCCGTCCGCGCCGTCGACCTCGACCCTGCCGGGCCCGGCCAGGCGACCCTTTCCAAGAATCCGCTCGACCTTGTTCTTCTTCATGAGGAAGTCGACGCCCTTGGTCAGGGCGGACACCGACTCGTCCTTCTGGGCCATCATCTGCACAAGGTTCAGCCGCGGCGCGACCTCGATGCCCAGGTGCTCGAACTCCCGGTTCGCCGCCTCGTAGAGCTCGGAGGCGTGCAGCAGGGCCTTGGACGGCATGCAGCCGACATTGAGGCAGGTGCCGCCGAGGGTTCCTCGCACTTCAATGATGGCGGCCTTCAGGCCAAGCTGGCCGGCGCGGATGGCGGCGTTGTAGCCGCCGGGACCGCCCCCGATGATGACGACGTCGTACTGGGACATGGCGCTTCCTTACCCGGTCGGGCCTGAAGGGTTCAGATGTCGAGCAGCAGGCGCTGCGGGTCCTCGATGGCTTCCTTGACCCGCACCAGGAAGGTGACGGCGCCTTGGCCGTCGACGATGCGGTGGTCGTAGGACAGGGCCAGGTACATCATCGGCCGGATCACGACCTGGCCGTTCACCGCCACGGGGCGCTCCTGGATCTTGTGCATGCCCAGAATGCCCGACTGCGGGGCGTTGAGGATGGGCGTCGACATGAGCGAGCCGTAGACCCCGCCGTTCGAGATGGTGAAGGTGCCGCCCTGCAGGTCGTCAAGGGCCAGGGCGCCGTCCCGGGCCTTCTTGCCAAGCTCGCCTATGGCCTTTTCGATTCCCGCCAGGGAGAGGGCGTCGGCGTCGCGCACCACCGGCACGACCAGGCCGCGCTCGGTGCCGACGGCGACCCCGATGTCGTAGTGGTTCTTGTAGATCAGGTCCTGGCCGTCGATCTCGGCGTTGACCTCGGGCACGGACTTCAGGGCGTGGATGCAGGCCCGGACGAAGAAGCCCATGAAGCCCATCTTGACGCCGTGAGTCTTCTCGAAGGCGTCCTTGTAGGTGTTCCGCAGGGCCATGACGGCGCTCATGTCGACCTCGTTGAAGGTCGTCAGCATGGCGGCCGTCTGCTGGGCCTCCTTGAGGCGGCGGGCCCGGAACAGGGGTTCATCCGGCGCGAGCGGAAAGGGCAGGGTCCGGAGATAGGTCTCCACCGC
>JBJTEN010000100.1:0-13942 GCA_046092925.1 Phenylobacterium sp.
CCATTGCCACCACCCCCCAAACCCGCTTCAATGCGGCCCTGACCCTCCTGCATCGGGCGGGCGCTTGACGGGGAGATGCCGATGTTTTCGCACATCATGATCGGGACCAACGATCTGGAGAAGGCTCGGACCTTCTATGACGCCGTACTGGGGGTTCTGGGGGTGCCGCCGGCGGTGCTGGATGGCCATCGGATCTTCTACATGACCCCTACGGCCATTTTCGGGGTCAGCCTGCCGATCAATGGCGAGCCGGCTACGCACGCCAATGGCGGCACCATCGGCTTCGCCTGCTCCACCCCGGCCCAGGCCGACGCCTGGCATGCGGCGGGGCTGGCGGCGGGCGGAACGGCCTGCGAAGACCCGCCTGGCGTGCGCGAGGGTCGCTCGGGCCAGCTCTACCTGGCCTATCTGCGTGATCCGGACGGCAACAAGCTCTGCGCCTTGCACCGCATGTGATCCGGGCCTGAGACGGCCCTGGACGAAATCGGGCGGCGTCCTTCGCGCGGCGCCGCCCTTTTCGTTGTCGCGTGATCTCGCCAAGGAGACTGGCTCTGCAGCGCTGGCCGCCCACCTCCGATGGGCCGCGAGGACCGGCAGACTTTAGATCACAGCTAGGGGGCAGACGCCGACTTCTCGGCGGCGTCTGCGGCGCTCTTGGCCTTGCTCCGCGCCTCGATGAGGCTAGCTTCCGCATTGTAGACGGCCGCCTTGGCCTGCAGAAGCTTTGCTTGGGCGTCGACCGCCGACTGGCGACCCGTCACTGCGCTGGTCACACCGGACAGGAGCGCGCTCAAGGCCGACACCGGCAGGGATGCGACCGCCAGGGCGGAACTGGGCTTGGTGTAGTCCACCATTGTAATCTGCCCGTCGACGAACTCATACTCGCTGGTGCGCGTGACGAACCGTGTTCTGAGGAGGGGGGCAAGGCGCGGAGCTCGACTGTCAACCAAGGTGGCAGTCAATGTGCGGACTTCCTCGAAGCTTGCCTCATCAGTCGGCGCCTGTTTCGATTTAAGCTTGCCGATCCGAATCTCACAGGCACGCGGTTGCGAGACCAGAAGCCCAGGGCTGGCGGTCCCTTCGCCCTTGCCCTCCGCGGCGAAAAGCTTGCTGCAGGACAAGAGCAGGCCGTAGCCGGTTTGAGCCAGCTGCTTGCCACCTACATTGTTGTCAGCGACGATGATGTCCCGGATTGTATAACGCAGGTCGTACTTGGGAATCTTAGGGCCGAGATCAGGTATCTGTTCGGGAGGTCCGTTTTTGAGAAGTTTTCTAGCTCTCTCCCTGAATTTATCCACTGATTCTTCTGTTCTCATCTCAAGAATCTCAGTGTCTCCCGTATTGAAGGCAACATTCTTGGGAATATCAAACTGAGTTAGATTTGCATCAAATGAGGAAAACGTTCCAAGTACAAAACCTAGGGATTTAAACGAGCTAACTATTAACTCGCCGCTCTTTTCTTCAGAGATATTTGAAATGCTAGTCAGCAGTCCCGAGGTGCTGATCTTCGCCTTGACTCTATCGCTGGAGGTAGCGGCGTCCGGGATGAGAAGCAGGTAGGGATTTTGGATGTCCGGCTCGACGGCGAGCTTCACATCCAGTACAACATTCACGGGGCAAAGGTCATTGAATGTTTTCCCGATGACCCCGGCCTCCTTCAGGCGCTGATTGGCTTCCTTCATCCGGGACTCCAGATCGGAGTAGGCCTTTTCCGCCTCTTTCATACTTTGAGATTTCTCAAGGTCACCTTCTGCAAGTCGTTGGAGGTTGCTGCTTAGGTCCGGCCATTCGGCGACAAACTTGAACTGTTTATCCCGTCGGTCATTGAACTGCTTCCGGAGGCCTTCGCACGAGGCCGTCTTAAGATCAGGCTCCGGTCGTGCGGCAGCCGGAGGTGGAGCCGGCTTGGTCACTGCCTTCCCATTATCGATTGTAATGGTGTTGGTGACGCTGACCGTTGTCTGAGGCGGATTCTTGTCGGGCGGAGAGGCTCCTGTAGTCTTGATGCTGACCGTAAGTACAGACTGCGGCAGGAAATAACTCAGATAGGCTTGGGAAGGGTCCGGGCCCTTCTTTTCTCTTCCATCGCCGGCCTTCGCAAGGGCCCCGACTTTCTCAGAAGAAACAACAGATGTCGTCGTGCAAGCCGAAAGTAAAGCAAGAGAGGATGCGCAAACAACAAAAGATTGAATTTGGCGCTTCATGGCTTTTTTACTCTCCCTGTCTCTTCGAGTATAGCATAACAGAAATCGAGAGCAAATCCGAATCGAATCTTCTGGACTTGTGCGGCCCTCACCCCTGCGGCGGAAAACGCTCCAGAAGAGCCGCCGCCCGGGGCGGGCGGGGCAGGAGGACGCCGGCGCAGTTCGGGCAGGCGCCGGCCCGCTCGCCCCCGGCGCACGCCTCGCAGAAGGTGCACTCGAAGGAGCAGATGAAGGCGCCGGGGCTGTCGGCGCGCAGGGCGGCGGCGCACCGCTCGCAGGCGGGCTTCATCTTCAGCATTCAAAACTCGATCATGTCGAAGTCCGACTTGGGCGTTCCGCAGAGGGGGCAGATCCAGTCGGCGGGGATGTCGGCCCAGCGCGTGCCGGGGGCCAGGCCCTCCGGAGGGTCGCCAGCTTCCTCTTCGTAGATGTAGCCGCAGGTGCGGCACTGCCAGGTCTTGAAGGCCTCGGCCATGTCGAGGGCGCCGTAGAGGCCGGCTCCGGCCCAGCCCAGAGCCGCGCCCGCCGGAGGGTAGCCCGTCGCCTTGCCCGCCTGGGCCTGTAGCAGGGCGATGAGCCGGTCGCCGGTTTCCGTCCCGGGCGAGATCGCCAGGGCGATGGAGGCGGCGATCCCCCCGCACATGCCGGCGCAGTGCAGGCTGGAGGCGAGGCCCAGAAGAAGGCCGCCGCCGAAATCCAGGGTGATCATGCTTGACCTCGCCGCCGGCCGTCCGGGGCTGCTATAGAGACCGCATGGCCGAAGCCTTCAACTCCGTAGAACTCCCGCAGGACAAGGCCGCGCGCTACGCCGCCCTGGCCGAAGAAGTCGCCTCGGTCCTGGAGGGCGAGCCTGACCTGACCGCCCGGATGGCGGTGGTGGCCGGCATGCTGGCCCAGGCCTTCCCGCACTTCTTCTGGACCGGATTTTACCGGGTCGATCCTGCACGGCCGGGCGAACTGGTTCTTGGTCCCTACCAGGGAACCCTGGGCTGCCTGCGCATTCCCTTCGGCAGGGGGGTCTGCGGGACGGCGGCGCAGCGGCGCGAGACGGTGATCGTGGCCGATGTCCATGCTTTTCCGGGGCACATAGCCTGTGACTCCCGCTCTGCGAGTGAGATTGTCTGTCCCGTCTTCGACGCCCGCGGAGGACTGATCGCCGTGCTCGACGTGGACGCCTAGGTCCCCGCCGCCTTCGACGCCGTCGACGGCGAGGGCCTTTCGACCCTCCTGGCGCACGTCTTCTCCCGCTGAAACCATCGCCGGTCCGTGCGGAACGGCTTGGCTTCCCCCGGGTCCGCGGCCTATGGTCCCGCCCCGATGCACCCCGGGATCGCCCGGGCGCGAGAATGGGAGCGAAGACATGGCTGAGGCCTACATCGTTGCGGCGGGTCGCACCGCCGGCGGCCGCAAGGGCGGCAAGCTGAAGGATTGGCACCCGACGGACCTCGCCGCTGTCGTGCTGAATGACTTGGTCGACCGGACGTCGATCGACCCGGCCGCCATCGAGGACGTGGTCATGGGCTGCGTCATGCAGGTGGGCGAGCAGTCGACCAATGTCGCGCGTAACGCCGTCCTGGCCTCCAAGCTGCCCGAGAGCGTGCCCGCCACCAGCGTCGACCGCCAGTGCGGTTCGTCCCAGCAGGCCCTCCAGTTCGCCGCCCAGGCGGTGATGTCCGGCACCATGGACGTGGTGATCGCGGCGGGCGTGGAAAGCATGAGCCGCGTGCCCATGGGCCTGTCGGTCTCCCTGCCGGCCCAGAACGGCTTCGGCGTGCCCAAGAGCCCCTGGCAGGAAGAGCGCTATCCCGGCATCCAGTTCTCCCAGTTCATGGGCGCCGAGATGGTCGCGGAGAAGTACAACCTGACCAAGGACCAGCTGGACGAGTACAGCTATCGCAGCCACCAGCGTGCGATCGCGGCCACCCAGGCGGGCGCCTTCAAGGACGAGATCATCGGCGTCGAGATCAAGGATGCCGACGGCAAGACCGTGATCCACACCGTGGACGAGGGCATCCGCTTCGACGCCAGCCTCGACGGCATCCGCGGCGTGAAGCTGCTGCGGGAAGGCGGCCGGATCACGGCGGCCTCCTCCAGCCAGATCTGCGACGGCGCCTCGGGCGTCATGGTGGTCTCGGAGCGCGCGCTGAAGGCGCACAACCTGACCCCCCTGGCCCGCATCCATCACCTCTCGGTCATGGGGCATGACCCGGTGATCATGCTGGAAGCCCCGCTTCCGGCCACCGAGCGCGCCCTGAAGAAGGCCGGCATGAAGGTAGAGGACATCGATGTCTTCGAGGTCAACGAGGCCTTCGCCTCCGTGCCCGTCGCCTACCTGCAGCGCCTCGGCGTCGACCCCGACAAGCTGAATGTCAACGGCGGCGCCATCGCCCTGGGCCACCCCCTCGGCGCCTCGGGCACCAAGCTGATGGCGACCCTGCTCAACGCCCTCAAGGGCAAGGGCGGCCGCTATGGCCTGCAGACCATGTGCGAAGGCGGCGGCCTCGCCAATGTGACCATCATCGAGCGCCTGTAAGGCGCCGGTGACCGGCCGTCGGATCGTCGTCACGGGGGCCTTCGGGACCCTCGGCGCCGCGGTGGCGAAGGCCGCCGCGGCCGGCGGCGACCGACTGGCCCTCCTGGACTTCGCGCCCGCGCCCCCGGACGGCCTCGTCGCCGCCTGCGGGCCGGGCGCCCTTGTCCTTCCCGGGGTCGACCTGACCGACCCCGAGGCTGCAGGCCGGGCGATGGACGCCGCCGCGGCCGGCCTGTGCGGGATCGACGCCCTTCTCAACATCGCCGGCGGCTTCGCCTGGGAAACCCTCGACGGTGGCGACCCGGCCACCTGGGACCGGCTCTACCGCATGAACGTCTCGACGGCGGCCAACGCCAGCCGGGCGGCCCTGCCGCACCTGCGCGCCTCGGCGGCGGGACGTATCGTCAATGTCGGGGCCAACGCCGCCCTGCGCTCGGGCGCGGGCATGGGCGCCTACGCCGCCTCCAAGGCCGGGGTGCACCGCCTGACCGAGAGCCTGGCCGAGGAACTCAGGGGCGACCGGATCACGGTCAACGCCGTCCTGCCTTCGATCCTCGACACCCCCGCCAACCGGGCCGACATGCCCCAGGCGGACCCGACCATCTGGGTCTCTCCCGCCGAGCTTGCGTCGGTGATCCTGTTCCTCGCCTCCGAGGCCGCTTCGGCGGTGACCGGCGCGCTTGTCCCGGTGACCGGCCGGGTTTGACTCCGGCGCAGGCGCTTTTCTCTGGCCCTGAGGCGCCTTGCGCGTCAGACTTCCCCGCTGGGAGGAATGTCTGTTCATGCTTGCGTCTGTTCTCGCGGCCGTCTCGGCCCTATCCCTGACCGAGCCACCTCCTCCGGCGTCTGATCCCGGGGCGACGCCCCCTCCGGCCACGGCGGCCGAGCAGGGCGTCATCTCCTATCCTCCTTCCTTCTTCGCGGATGTGGGCCCTTCCACCGCACTCGAGATGGTCCAGAGGCTTCCCGGCTTTTCCTTCGACAGGGGCGCAGCCGTCCGCGGGCTCTCCGGCTCGGGGGGCAATGTGCTCATCGACGGCGAGCCGCCGGTCTCGAAGAACGATTCCCTCGAAGAGATCCTCAGGCGGATTCCCGTCTCCTCCGTCCTTCGCATCGACGTGATCCGCGGCGGCGCGCCCGGGATCGACATGCAGGGCCGGACCGTGATCGCCAACGTCGTCCGCAAGTCCTCGGCCGGCGTGAAGGGCGCCTTTGTCTGGACGATGTGGCCCATCTCGGACGGCCGGTTCTTCTATGGTCCGAGGGGCGAGATGCAATGGCGCGAGGGCCAGCGGCTGGTCGAGCTCTCGTTTGTGATCGGAAAGGGCCCCCAGGACATGGCCGGGGACGGAACCCGTATCCGTGTCGACGCCAACGGGAATCCCCTGATCCGCTCGAAGATCGACAACGACGCCCAGGGGTCGCGCCGCTGGCTCGTGGGCGCCTACGAGACCCCCCTGGCCGGCGGCCGCCTGCGCCTGAACGGCGCCTATATCGGCGGCGACGCGGACGGCGAGTACTATGACGACATCAACTTCCCGTCCGTCTCGCGGGAGTTCCAGTATTTTTCGGAGGACCGGTCGCAGAGCGAACTCGGTCTGCGCTGGAACCGGCGTGCAGGCCCCAACCAGCTGGACCTGGTCGCCTTTCAGCAGTGGAACCGGACGGACAACTACGCCCGGTTCGACAGCCCGACCCTGACCCGTCTGTTCCTCAACGAGAAGGATGTCTCGGAGACGGTGGGGCGGATTCACTTCCGGCGGACCGCCAGCCCGGCCCTCAACCTCGAGGCCGGGATCGAAGGGGCGCTGAACACCCTCGACTCTACGACCAGCCTCAGGATCAACAGCGGCCTTGTGCCTCTCCCCGCCGCCAATGTGACCGTGGAGGAGCAGCGCGGCGAAGTCTTCGCCGTCGCGGCGGTGCGCGCCTCGCCTCAACTGGCCTTCGAGTTCGCCGTCCGCCAGGAGGCCTCCACCGTCACGTCCTCCGGCGACGTGGTGCTGGAAAAGTCGCTCTCCTTCACCAAGCCGCGGGCGACGGTCACCTGGTCACCGTTTGAGTCCCTGCAGGTGCGCGGGCGGATCGAGCGGGAAGTCACCCAGCTGAACTTTGACGACTTCGTCGCCAATAACAGCGTCACCCAGACCGGCGCGGTCGCCGCCGGCAATCCGGACCTTTCCCCGATGCAGGCCTGGGTGGGAGAGCTTGCGGTCGAGCGCCGGTTCCTGAAGAGCGGGGTCTTCACCGTCACCCTGCGCCGCTCCGAGCTCAAGGACGTGATCGACCGTGCGCCTGTCTTCCTGGGCAGCGTCGTCGCCGACGCGCCGGCGAACATCGGCGACGGCTGGCGCAACGAGGTGCAGTTCAGCCTCAGCACGCCCCTGGACGGGATCGGCCTCAGGCAGGCCACCCTCAAGGCCCAGCTCTCCCTGCGCGAGACCGAGGTGACGGATCCCACCACTGGCAGGCCCCGCCCGATCTCCGCCGTGCAGGGCTTCGGCCCGCCGCCCCAGATTTCCGCCGTGCGCGAGTCCGAGTGGGAGCTGCGTTACGCCCAGGACCTGCCAAGGCTGAGGTCGACATGGGGTTTCGACATCTTTGGCCCCTACATCGACCGCTTCTACCGGCTCAACGAGATCGAGACCCTGAAGAGCGAGATCGTGATCCTGGTCTTCGGCGAGTGGAAGTGGCGGCCCGACCTGTCGCTGCGCGTGGAGCTTCAGTCCCTGGCCCGCGATACGGCCCGCGTGCGCGACGTCTGGTCCGGGCCGCGCAACACCGCGCCGCTCCTCTACCGCGACTTCCGGGACCTGCAGTACGACGGCGCGGTCCAGTTCCGGCTGCGGAAGACCTTCGGCTGACCCTGGGCGCCCGTGACGGCCGTCAGGGCCGCTTGACGGCCACCCGCCACACCGCCTTGCCCGCATCATCAGCGACAAGGAGGGCTCCGGTCCGGTCCACCGCCACGCCCACCGGGCGACCCCGGGTCTTTCCATCGCCGGTCAGGAACCCGTCCAGGAAGATTTCCGGCGGCCCCGAGGGCTTGCCGTCGACAAAGGGGACGAAGACCACCCTGTAACCGTTGAGCGGCTTGCGGTTCCACGAGCCGTGCTGCCCGATGAAGGCGCCTCCCCTGTACTTCTCGGGGAAGTCGCCGGCCCGGTAGAAGGCCAGTCCCAAAGAGGCGGTGTGCGGACCGAGGGCGTAGTCAGGCTTGATCGCCTTCGCCACCAGGTCCGGACGCTGGGGCTGGACGCGCTCGTCGACGATCTGCCCGAAATAGCTGTAGGGCCAGCCATAGAATCCGCCGTCCACGACGCTGGTCATGTAGTCCGGAGGAAGATCGGGACCCATTTCGTCGCGCTCATTGACCGCGGTCCAAAGGGTGCCGGTGACGGGCTCGAAGTCCAGCCCGACCGGGTTGCGAAGTCCGGTGGCGAACAGCCGACCGGTGCGCGTGGCGGGATCGATCGCCCAGATGGCGGCCCGTCCGGCCTCCTCCTCCATGCCGAACTCCGCAATGTTGGAGTTGGAGCCCACCGTGGCGTAGAGAGTCTTGCTGTCGGGGCTGGCGAGCACGGTCTTGGTCCAATGGTGATTGCGGCCCGCCGGCAGGTCGAACACCCGTTCCGGCGGTCCCTCCGCCTTGAGCTGTCCGGACCGGTAGGAGAGCTTCACGATCCCATCGTCCTGGGCCACGTAAAGGGTTTCGCCCACTAGGGTCATGCCGAACGGACGGCGGATGTTCTCGATGAAGGGCGTCTGGAGTTCGGCGAGACCATCTCCGTCGGCATCCCTGAGCAGGGTGATCCGGTTCGGGCTCGTGCGCTGGATGGCGCCCGCCCGTCCCATCAGCAGGTTGGCCACGTGGTCCCGGAAGCCGGGATTGCCCTTTCGCTCCGACGAGGACTCGGCGACCAGCACATCGCCGTTCGGCAGGACCAGAAGCCAGCGCGGATGGGCGAGGGCGCCTGCGAACCGCGTCACCTCAAAGCCCTCGGGCGCTCGGGGCGCTTCGGTTCCGCTCCAGCCCAACGGCTGGGCGATGGCGATCTGCGGCAGCGGACCCCGCGTCGGCGGCGGCAGGTCGGGGTTGGGTCCGAAGCCCACCAGGGGATCGGGAGAACCCGCGCCGGAACAGGCCGCGAGAAGAAGGGTTGCACCCAGGACAAGGGGTCGAAGCGGTCGGGTGATCATGTCGGCGTCTCCTGCCCCATCATCACCCGCTGGCGAGTGATCTCCAAGGGTCGGTTGACGTCGGGGGCGATACGGCGGAGCCTCTCCCCCGGCGACCGGTCCATCACGGCATCCGGCGACCAAGGGAGGGAAACATGCCGATTGAGCTCAGGCTTCTTGTCTAGTCGACGGTGCTGCTTCTGGTTCTCGTGTTGATACAGGCGGTTGCGGGCGTCCGCGCCAAGGGCCTCATGGTGATGGCGGACTCCCGGGACGGCCTCGGCCCGCCGGAAGGATTTCACGCCCGCGCCCGTCGGGTGGTGGACACTCATCGCGAGGGTCTGATCCTCTTCGCGCCGCTCATCCTCGTAGCGTCCGCCACCGGCGCCCTCGGGGCCACCACAGCCCTCGGGGCGCAATTGTTCTTCTACTCTCGCCTGGCGCATGCGGTGGTCTATCTGCTCGGCGTTCCCAAGGTCCGCCCCTTGTTCTGGGCGATCGGTCTCGTGGGAACCCTGATGGTGCTCGCCGCCGTCCTGGGTCTCGCCTGATCCTCAGGGCTCCGGCCGGCGCCCTGGCGCCGGCCGGCGGCATCCGCGTTGACCTGCCCGGGGAAGCAGTCGAGCATCCGCTCGGCAGTGATCAGATTCCATGAGGCGGGGCGATGACCTTCAGGACCGAGCAGGAAGCTTTCTGGGCGGGGGATTTCGGCGACGCCTACATGGAGAGGAACAAGGGCGAGAAGCTCATCACCTCCAACATGATCCTGTTCGGGAAGATTCTCAGGTCCGCGCCGGGCGTCAGGTCCGTCGTCGAGCTGGGTTGCAACATCGGGCTGAACCTGCAGGCCCTGAACCGGATCGATCCGGAGATCGCTCTCCATGCATATGAAATCAACGCCAGGGCCGTGGAAACGGCGCGCGCCCTCGGCATTGCAGAGGTTCATCATCAGACCGTGCTGGAGGAGATCCCCGCCGACCGCACCTATGACCTCGCCTTCACCAAGGGCGTGCTGATCCATATCCACCCGGAGGAACTGACGCGGGTCTACGACAACCTCCACGCGCTCTCCCGTCGGTACATTATGGTGTGCGAGTCCTTCAATCCGACCCCGGTCACCGTGAACTACCGGGGCAATACGGACCGGCTCTTCAAGCGCGACTTCGCGGGCGAAATGATGGACCGCTTCGGCCTCCGCTTGGTCGACTACGGGTTCGTCTACCGGCGGGACAACTATTTCCCGCAGGACGATACGAACTGGTTTCTTCTGGAAAAGCCGCTCTGAGGCGACGGATACCCGCCGCGCCGGCGGCGAAGCCGGACCGGCGCCTCAGCACCGGTCCGTGACGCGGGCCTTAGCCCAGGGCGTCCTTGAGCGCCTTGGCGGGCTTGAACTTCAGGGCCTTGGATGCGGCGATCTGGATGGTGGCGCCGGTCGAGGGGTTGCGACCCGTGCGGGCCGGCTTGGACTGGACGGCGAACTTGCCGAAGCCGGGGATGGAGACCTCATCGCCCTTCGCGGCGGCGCCGCGGATAGCGGCGAAGGTCGCCTCGATGGCGGCCTTGGCCTGGGCCTTGGTCAGCTTGGAGTCAGTCGCCGCGACGGCGTCGACGAGATCGGAGATGTTCATGGAAGACCTTTCAAGCAGGGAATCGCTTGCGAAGACCCTGCCAAGCTCGGCCGCATATGTCACCTGCGTGAAATGCCGGAATGGTCCGCAAGACGGGCGGTTTCGGCGCTTGCGTGCTGGAATCGGCCGGCGGAGGGCGGCGCGCGCGTCGGGCGCGGACGCACATGGCCCCGGTCTGATCCCTGTTGAGCGCCCCCGCCGGATCCTCGATCCGCATAGGGCCCCCAGGGATCCAAACCGGGGGATCAGGCGCCAGGCCCATGAGAGCCGTCGATGTCGAAGCGGACACCGGCCTTGAGCAGGGCCGAGGGCGTGAGCCCGAACATCAACCGGAAGGCCGTGCTGAAGTGAGCCGAAGACGCGAAGCCTGCGGCGTAAGCCGCCTCCGTGAGAGAGCGGGACCGGGCCAGTTCGCGTCCTGCGCACGCCATCCGCCGCCAGAGCCGGTAGCGGCGGAAGGGAACCCCGACCGCCTCGCGGATCAGCTCCCGCGCCCTCGAGAGACGAAGCCCGACCCTGTCGGCGGCTTCCGAAAAGCTTGAGAAGGCGTCCGGGTCGTCCTCCAGCGCCCTCAGGAGGGTGACGATCCTGGGGTCAGGGGAGGGGCGTCTGGGCAGGTCGAGGGCGCCCCAGAGGCCGAGGATGAGGTCTCCGGGCGCACCATGACTCCAGTCTGGAAGGCGGAACTCCTGAACCCGGGAGGTGAGGTCATCGTCTACCAGGGCGTCGAGATACAGGAAGGCCATGGGGCCGCGGGCGCGGAGATGGTGCAGAACGCCCGCCGGAATGACTGCGGACCGGAGGGTTCGGCTTTCCGGATCAGTACCCTTCCCCTCGAAGACGGCGAGATCAAAGGGCGCTTCCAAGCCGAGCGCGATCACGGCCACGGCGTTCCGGTGGGGTGCGAGGTCCAGCCCGGGGCCCAGGTAGGCCGCGCGGGCGTCCCGCAGCCAGATGCAGGCCGTCGTCTGATGAAATCGCTGTGTCATGGCGCGATGTAGGCTCCGGAAATGATAACGCCCTCCTTACTCGACCTTCCCGTCCTCGCCGCGATCCTGGCCTTTGCGTTGATGGGCGTCGGCGCCCTCGCACGCCCCCTCCTGGTTTCACGGCAGTTTGACATTTCCACATTGACGGCGGCCGGCCGGAACGAGGTGCGGGCCGTCTATGGCGGCTTTGGCCTCTCCATGGCGGCCTGCCTGGCCGCCGCCCTTTGGCTTCCCGACCTGAGGGTCGGGGTGTGCCTGACGGTCGCCGCCGCCCTTGCCGGCATGGCGGGCGGTCGTCTCATTTCCGCGATGATGGACCAGACCCTCGGCCGCCTGCCGGCCGCCTACCTTGCTCTGGAGACGGTGACGGCCCTCCTCCTCGCCTACGCCGCCCTGGGGCCCCAGGCTTGAAGCAGCACCCAGGCGAGGGGGGCAAGCGCTGCGGCGTCGACGAGGGCGATCCTTCGCAGCGGACCCGGCGGCGCCCCAGCTGCGATGTACAGGATCAGGAAGCCTGCAATGCTGATCATGACAATGACGCTAAGGGGCCGCCGCGCTTCGGGGTCGAACGCCCCCCAGAGGCACCCGAAGGCCACGGCCAGGAACAGAAACGCCCGATGGGCCAGCATCAGTCCCACCTCTCCTTGCGGTGAAACGCCGTAGAGTCTGCCCATCATGCCGGGCATGAACGCGGCCATGGCGGGCGGCGCGTGGATCGCCGCGAGCAGGATCCAGGCCAGCCGGTTGAATGTCTCCATGTCGATCTCCTTCAAATCAGACTGGCGCGCCGGACCCGGCGTAGCTTTCATGAACCGACGGCCGCCATGGCCGTTCGCGTGCTCCGTCCGGGGCGTCCCGGCCCGTTTCGGCAGGAAGTGCAGAGGAAGCTCCCGATGATCGAGATCGCCCCCCTGGAAGACCGGCACAGGTCGGAATGGTCGCCGCTCTGGCGGGGCTACCAAGACTTCTACGAGGTCGATATCGACGACGGGACGACGGCGATGACCTGGCGTCGTCTTATGGACCCAGCAGAGCCCATGTTTGTCCTCGGCGCCTTCCAGGATGGCGTGCTGGTGGGGATGGTTCATTTCCTGTTCCATCGATCCACTTGGACGACGGGGGACTACTGCTACCTGCAGGATCTCTTCACCGCTCCCGGCGCGCGCGGATCCGGTGTGGGTCGTTCCCTGATCGAGGCTGTTTGCAGCCGGGCGAGGGCGGAGGGCGCCAGCCGCGTCTACTGGCTGACCCGCGAGGACAACGCCACGGCCATCGCGCTCTACGAGAAGGTCGCCAAGCGAACAGGCTTCATTCAATTCAGGATCGACCTGCCGCAAGATTAGCTAGGCGCCGGGCGGTGCGGGACGCCTCTTGTCGAGGAAGTCCCTCCTGTTCCACCGCACCGACGCCCGCTTACGCAGGGCGGATTTTGGGCTAGACCGTGACTTGGCGGGTTGACTTGGCCTCGCCCCAGGGCGTTGGAGGCTTTGCTTGCTTCATCATCTTGCACAGATCAACATCGCCCGGTTCCGCTTACCCATGGACCATCCGGCGAACAGCGACTTCATCGGGAATCTGGACCCTGTGAACGGCATAGCCGAAGCCCAGCCTGGTTTTGTCTGGCGCTTGACGGGGGACGGGAACAACGCTCTCGATCTTCGAGCTTATGACGATCCTAACGTCGCGGTGAACATGTCCGTTTGGACCGACCTCGACGCCCTTGCGACCTTTGTCTATCGCAGCGAGGCCCATCGAGGGATCATGAGACGACGGCGGGAGTGGTTCGATCCGATCGAAACCCATATGGCGCTCTGGTGGATCCCCGCGGGGCATCGCCCCAAGGTCACGGAGGGGGTGGCCCGGCTGGAACGGCTCAGACAGCTCGGACCCACGCAGGACGCCTTCAGCTTCAAGCACCCGTTTCCTCCGCCCGGATTTCTGGATGATCGACCTGATCCGTGACGAACTTGCGTGGGAGGCGAGGCTGCCGGTTTGAACACCCTCGTGCGCCCCAGACTCCCGGGTCCTGATGGACACGGGCCATGCCTCCTGCGCGGCTTTCCGCAGGGTAGGGCGGCGGGGCGAGTTCAGGGCCGCCTGCGCCGCTGACAAAATGCCTCTTCGCGCAGGGCGCGCCTGACCTCCGGGGAGAGCCGGCGCCAGTCGATGCCGATTAGGGCCGCCTGCAGGGCGTAGAGGAGGTTGAGGCTGACCCGGGGGTCGGCGGCCATCCGGACCCGGGCGAAGGCCTCGACCGGACCGACCGACCTCAGATCGGATTCCCGATGGATGCCGACGCTGGCCAGCAGGCGGGCTGACACCACCCCCAGTCCGCGAAGCTGGGAGATCGGCCTATCCATGCTGATGTCCGGCCTGTGCGCGCACGGCCGCGACAAAGTCCCCGAT
>JBJTEN010000101.1:0-4896 GCA_046092925.1 Phenylobacterium sp.
CCCGCAGCAGACACGCCCCGAACCCCCCCCCGCCGCCCGGCGCCTGCGCCCCCGCCGCCTCCCGCACTTCCCCCCGGTGCGGGCCCCCCCCAGAGGCGCTGGCCTTCATCGCCCGAGCCCATATACTCCCCCCCGATCTCAATCATTCGGGTCAGGGAAGTTGGAGTCCGGTCCGTCGGCGCGCGTCAGGCTTCTCGGGGGCTTCGAGCTCTTCGACCTTGATGGGGAGCCGATCCGCATCAATGGTCGCAGGGCCCGTGGGCTCATGGCCATGTTGTGCCTGGAGGGCCGGGGCGGCCTGCTCAGAGACCGGATCTGCGGGCTCCTCTGGGGAGACCGGCCCGACGAGCAGGCCCGCGGCAGTCTGAGGCAATGCCTCTTCGAACTTCGTTCCGCTCTGGGTTCGCGAGCCGACGCCCTCCTCGATGTGGGGCGGGAACGCGTGGCGATCCGGCCCGGCGGCCTCCTGACGGATATCGACATGCTGCTGGCCGACCTCCAAGCGGAAGATCCGGAAAGGCTCGCCGGGGTCGCGACCCGGCTTGCGTCGGGCCCCTTGCTTGAGGGCATGGACCTGCCCGGCCCCTTCCAGGACTGGCTGGATCAGGCGCGCGGAGCCTGGGAGTCAGGGCTTCTTGATGAGCTTTCCCGCAGGCTCGCCGTCCTTGAGGCGGAGGGACGCTGGGAGGCGGTGCGCCTTCTGTCCGAGGGATATCTCCGGCGGGACCCTCTCCAGGAGTCCGTCGCCGCGGCGGCGATTCGATCGGATGTCGCCAGCGGCCGGGCGGCCGCAGCCCAGCGCCGCTACCTCGCCATCCGGCAAGCCCTGTCGGAGGACCTCGGCGTCGCACCGGGACCGGAGCTGGAGCGCGCGATCGGGGCCGGGGCCCAGGATGCGCCGCCGCCCGCCCTCTCCACACCCCCCGCGGCCGGGCGCCCCGCGACGGCGCCCCAGCCCGCTGAACCGACCCTGGCGGTGCTCGCCTTCGAGAACCAGTCCGGCGATCCGGGCTTCCTCTACTTCTCCGACGGGATCTCGGAGGAGATCCTGCACGCCGTCTCCCAGACCACCCCGCTGAAGATCATCGGCCGGTCGTCGAGTTTCCTGCTGCGGGGCGCCGAGAAGTCGGCCGCCAATGTGGCCGCAAGGCTCGGGGCGACCCATCTGCTCGACGGCTCCGTCCGGCGAAGCGGCGAGCGCGTGCGCATTACCGCCCAGCTTGTCGAGTGCGCCAGCCAGACCGTGCTCTGGAGCGACCGCTTCGATCGCGAACTCTCCGACGTCTTCGCCCTCCACGACGACATCGCCCAGGCGGTGGCGGGCGCGCTGAAGAGCCGGTTCGCCCCCCGCGGCATCGGGGCCGTCGATCCGGTCGCCCTGGATCTCTACCTGCGGGCCCGCGAACTCAGGCCCGATCGGCTGGGATACGACTCCGCCCTGCTCGTCCAGGCCCTGGACCGGGTTTCCGACTTCGCCTCCGGATGGGAGGCCCTCGCCTATAGCGAGGCGGTCGAGGCCCGCTACGGGTTCGATCCGGCGCGCTTCGGCGACCATCTGGCGAGGATGGAGGCCGCAGCGGAGCGGGCCCTCGCCCTGGATCCGGAGACCGTCACGCCGTTTCGCGTGCGCGCAATGACCGCGCCTCTCTGCGGCGCCTATGCCGAGAGCGAGCGCCTGATCAACCTCTGCCTGGCGCGTCGGGCGAATGATCCGCTGGACCTGATCCACGCCGGCGGCATTGCGGCCTCCGTGGGCCGCAACCAGTTGGCGCTGGCCTATGCCGAGTGGGCCTGCGAGCTCGACCCCCTGGATCAGGTCACCTTCGGCGTCCACGCGATCTACCTTGTGGCGGCAGGGCGCTGGAGCGAGGCCCGACGCCAGTTCGACCTCGGCATCCGCCGCTGGCCCGACGGCGGCTTTCTTCGCTCCAGCGCCATCGTCAGCGCCATCCAGACCGAAGACTGGGAGCAGGTCGAGCTGTGGGCCTCGGCGCCGGGCGGCGCCGGGATCTATGGAGGCTGGATCCAGTCCCTTTTGGCGCATGCCCAGGAGGCCCGGGTTGCGAACCCTGGGCTCGGCGCGCAGTTCCTGGCGGGACAGAAGGCCTTGCTGGAGTCGACGGGCCTGGTCGCCCTGTCCCACCTCGGCCGTCTCTGCCAGTGGGGCCTGGCGGATGAGGCCTTCGACCTGGTCGAAGCCGCCGACTTCAGCCCCTATTTCCTGCGGGGGACTCGCTGCGCCCCGCCGGACGTGGGGATCTCGGCCCTCTTCTGCATCGACCAGAAGGCGCTCCGCGCAGACCCCAGATTCCTGCGCCTGTGCGCCAAGCTGGGACTTTGCGACTACTGGGCGGCGTCCGGCAAGTGGCCGGACTGCGCCGATGAGGTCGACTACGATTTCCGCACCCTGGCGATCTCCATGGCGTCGCGCTGAGAGCCCCGGACCGACCTCGCCAGACACAAGGATCTTCCGTGACCAAGATGACCCCCGCCGAGGCCATGACCGCCATGCTCGAGGCCCTCGCCCCCAGCCAGCGGCCGTTCGGCTATGGCCAGCTGCTCGAGGCGGCCCAGGGTCTCACCGCAGGTTCGGCGACCCAGGCGGCCCTGATCCTGGGCGTCCTCGGCACATCCCAGTTCGCCCGCATCGCCACCCCGCCGCCGCTCGGCGTCCCGCTCAGCTTCCCTGACGACCATAGGGTCCATCTGGAGAACAGCATGGAGTGGTACTGGATCAGCGCCAACCTGACCGCCAGCGATGGCGTGACGAAGCTCGGGGTCCTGACGACGACGCAGAATAACCGGCTGGTCCCCCAGGACATCCAGGCCCTGGCGGGCTGGAGCGACGCCGAATCCCACATCGCCCACAGCGAGACCATCGTGGCGGTGAATGACGGAACCCGCAGCTTCGCCGTTCGCCGCAAGCCGAACGTGAACTGGCGGATCGGCGGCGACGACGTGGTCTTCCCGTCCGCGGACCAGCCGGTCTACCGCTGCGGCGACGACGTCATGACCTGGGGCGGCGATCAGGTCCTGCCCCTGCGGGTCCAGTCAGGCGATGGAGACATGTCCGTCGATCTGACCCTGTCCACCGACATGCCCCTGGAAAGCGCCTGGTTCCTCCAGGCGATCAACGGTCGGACGCCGCCGCCGCGGGCGGGCCTCTATTACAGCTGGCCGCAGCTGAAGGTGACCGGAACGGTGACGATCGGCGAAAAGGTCTACGAGGTTTCCGGAACCGGCTGGATCGACCACCAGTTGATGATGGCGACGCCCCCCGACGCCCTCCATCCGCCACCGCCGATCCTTCCGCCCACCCTCAATGCGCTCGATAACGGCTATCGCGGATGGCAGTGGTGCCAGTTCAATTTCGAGAACGGCGACGCCTACACCGGCGCGACCTTCCAGGACGGGGCTTTCCGCACGAATCTCCCATCGACCTTCAGCGGCTACATCACCAAGGTGGACGGCGTCTGGGTCCCGCAGCAGGTCAATGCGGAATGGCGCCTCGACGCCCTCATCAACACCCTGTCCGATGTCCTTCAGCCCACCGAGTGGACCTACCAGCTGACCGGAACCCATGTCGACGGGTCGGGGGTGACCGCGACGTCGGGGGCGATCGTCGCAACGCCCCTGCATCCGGACGGCGGCTTCTATGGCGGCGGCCTGCAGGTCAACTCGGAGGTCGCCGCCACGGTGATCCTGACCCGCAACCCGGTGTCGGGCCCCGCCACGACCCTGGCCGGCGCCGGGTACTGCGAGACCGTCAGCGCCGAACCCCGCGCGCACTACGTCAAGCGGGCGCTCGCCGTCCTGGCGGGGGAAGCGGCGCCCCCGACGCCCTGAGCCGGCCTCGCCCCGCTCACGGCCCGAAGGCCGCCCGGAACTCCGGCTTCACGGCCTGCAACACGGCCGGCGTGACCGGGACGGTCACATCGTAGGACCCCTCCACATAGGGCCCGGCGGCGTAGGGGGCGACCAGGATCCCGATCCGGTTGAACGTCTTCCGGTTCGACGAGCCGAGGATCACGGTCTGCTCGGACGGCGCGATGCAGGCGTCGAACTCCTCGCCGCTCTGCCGGTTCACAGGCTCGCCGCGACGCTTGGCCCTCTGCGCATCAAGAGCGTCGCAGAAGGGCGCGCGCACCGCTGCGTCCAGGGCGGCGGCCGAGACGAACAGGTCGAGGGGGCGGCGGGCGACCCCGGCCGCCCGGTCCCAGGCCAGGGAGTCGAAGCCTTGGTTGGGATGGGCGCCGCCCTCGAAGACACTCACCTGCTGGGAGAGGCTGAGCCACCCCGGCAGGGTCGCCACCACCTTCCACTCCGCAGAGAACAGGTAAGGGACGAAGCGCCGGTACGGGTGCAGGTCGGGGTCGGCGGCGACGTCCTCGCGCCACTCGGCGGCGTTGCGGGCCAGGTCCCGGCGCAGGCCGGCCTGCTCGGTGTTCAGGCGGGCGCGCAGGGCGGGGATGGCCTCCACGGCCGCCGGCCAGCGATAGCTGAAGGTGTAGTCCGCCGTCTTCACCTCGACCCCACCAGACTTCGGCGCGGGCGTGGCGGCGACAATCAGCAGGGCGAAGGCGGCGGCCAGGGTGCGGCCGGGACCGGGCAGCCTCACACGATGTCCCCCGCCGCGGCCTCCGCCAGCAGGTAGAGCCGTCCGGCCTCGGTGGAGAGCAGGGCGCCCACCTCCCGGCCCGACCGGTCGCGGCGGTTGGCCGTCTCGATCTCGGTCTGATAGCGGGCCAGGAAGTCCATGACCGAGCGGCGCATGCGGGGCTCTTCCAGCAGCCGGCGCGACAGCTTGCGGGTGGCGGCGGGGGCGAGGCGGCGCACGGTGTCCCGCGCCAGGTCGCCCTGCCCGTCCGTGATCATGGTCGCCAGCTCATCCACCCG
>JBJTEN010000102.1:0-2931 GCA_046092925.1 Phenylobacterium sp.
GAGCTTGCGGCCCTCGTGCACCGCGAGCCGGGCGGTGAAGGGGGCGCCGGCCGAGGTCATGTCGGCCTCGACGGTCCAGTACTCGCGGGTGATGAAGCGCTCGATCTCGATCTCGCGGTCGACCACAAGCCGCAGGGCGACGGACTGCACCCGTCCCGCCGAACGGGCGCCCGGCAGCTTGCGCCAGAGGACGGGCGAAAGGTTGAAGCCCACCAGGTAATCCAGCGCCCGGCGGGCCAAGTAGGCCTCGACCAGTTCCATGTCGATCTGGCGGGGCGACTTCATCGCCTCGGTCACGGCGGTCCGGGTAATGGCGTTGAAGACCACCCGTTCGACCGGCTTGTCCTTCAGGGCGCGCTTGGCGCGCAGCACGTCCAGGACATGCCAGGAGATGGCTTCCCCCTCGCGATCGGGGTCGGTGGCCAGGATGATCCGGTCGGAAGACTTCGCCGCCTCGGCGATCTCCGACAGGCGCTTGGACGCCTTGGCGTCGACCTCCCAGGACATGGCGAAGTCCTCGTCCGGGCGGACCGAGCCGTCCTTGGGCGGCAGGTCGCGGACGTGGCCATAGCTCGCAAGGACCTTGTAGCCGGACCCCAGGTACTTGTTGATGGTCTTGGCCTTGGCGGGGCTCTCGACAATGACGAGCTGCATGCGGTTCCTTGGGGCGCGCCGGCCCTGTGAAGGGGGCGGAAAGTGGGCCGCAGAAGGGCCGGCTGTCAACTTGGCCCGCTCGGGAAGCGGCGGGATCAGGCGAGGGCCGCCCCGCCGCCGGCTGTGAAGACGACCTCTCCGGCCAGCTCCAGCTCGGCGAGGGCGGCGTTCACCTCCGAGGTGGACAACCCCGAAAGGCGAACGATTTCATCGCGGGCGGCGGGAGAGGGCGAGAGAAGATTCAGGACCCTGTCCCGGGTCGTATCCCGACCGCGGTCATCGGTTTCCGGGCCGGTCTGCGCCGGCGGGTCGAACTCCAGCCCGGGATCCGACAGTCCGGTCAGCCCGGAGAGGGTCCGCAGAACGTCCTCCGCGCCTTCGCAGACGGCGGCGCCTTGCCGAAGCAGGTCGTTGCCGCCCCGGGAGCGGGGGTCGAGGGGCGATCCGGGGACAGCCAGCACCTCGCGGCCCATCTCAGCGGCTAGCCGGGCGGTGATCAGGGAGCCTGACCTGAGTTCGGCCTCCACGATCACAACGGCGCGGGAGAGGCCGGCGATGATCCGGTTGCGGCGCGGGAAGTCCGCCGCGGTGGCCGTCCGGCCGGGCGGGGCTTCCGAGACAATGCATCCGCCGGCGCCGAGGATCTCCTGATAGAGGTCGGCGTGTTGCGGCGGATAGACGTCGTCCACGCCTCCTGCGAGGACCGCCGCCGTGCCGGTCGCCAGAGCGCCGCGGGGGGCCGCGCCGTCGACGCCCCTCGCCAGTCCCGAAATGACCGTCAGGCCGGCGCCGCCAAGGTCTCCGGCCAGGGCGCCGGCGAACCGAAGGCCAAGGGCGGAGGCCGCCCTCGCGCCCACGACCGCGACGCAGGTCCGCTCGAGCGGCCGGATGTCGCCCAGCACCCAGATCAGCGGCGGCGGTGGATCGAGGGCCGCCAGGAGCGGCGGAAACTCAGGGTCGCAGGCCAGGAGGAGCCGGGCGCCAAGGGCGTCCCCGGCGGCCATTTCCGCTTCGCCGGCGCTCACCGAGGCCGGAGAGAGGGGGCTGACCCGTCCCGAGCGTCTGGCGAGGTCGGGCAGAGCTTCGAGGGCAAGGGTGGGATCGCCGAACCGCCTCATCAGTTCGCGGAAGGTCACCGCGCCGACGCTCGGCGTTCGCGCCAGCCGCAGCCAGTCTCGTCTGAAGGCGGCTGGCCGGACGGTCACGAGGCCCCGGCGGGAGGATCTGCAGGCTTGCGCGCACCGCCGATGCGGGGCTCTTCGCCCTTGAGGATACGACGCAGGTTGTCCTGGTGGCGCACATAGATGAGGGCGCCCATGAAGAGGGTCAGGGTGACGAGGGCGTGGGGAGACTGGAAGACGAAGAGGGCGAAGATCGGGGCGAGGGCCGCCGCCGCCAGCGCGGCCAGGGATGAAATCCGGAACAGGGCGGCGGTGACCAGCCAGGTCGCCGCTGCTGCGGCGCCCACCGGAAAGGACGCCGCCAGCAGGGTGCCAAAGAAGGTCGAGACCCCCTTGCCGCCCTTGAACCTCAGGAAGACCGGGAAGAGGTGGCCGAGAAAGGCCGAACCCGCCGCCAGGGCCACCATCATGTGGCGGGTCGCATCCGGCGCCCCCCGGGTGAGGAGATAGGCGCCCAGCACCGCCAGCGCGCCCTTGCCGCCGTCCCCGAGAAGGGTGAGCAGGGCCAGGTCCCTGCGGCCGGACCTCAGGACATTGGTCGCCCCGATATTGCCCGAGCCGATCTCCCGCGGATCGCCCGCGCCGGCCAGCTTCATGCTGATCACGCCGAAGGGCGTCGATCCCAGGAGATATCCTCCGACCATGACGGCGGCGATGACGAGAGGTTCGTTGGGCATAGGGTCGGGCTCCTCAAACAGCCCGTGCAGTCTAGGTCGCCGCCACCCCCGCGTCACCCTCGCGCGCCAGACAAGCATGGCGTCGCATGTTCGTCAAATGTTCTCTCGCCCCAGGGCGGGGTCAGGACCGGAACACGGACCTTCCGGCGACAAAGGTCCCCTGCACGGCGCCCTGGAGCCGCCTTCCGTCGAAGGGTGTGTTCCGGGAGCGGGACTTCAGGACATCCGGGTCCACGACGACCGGCGCATTGAGGTCGCACAGCACGAGATCTGCGGGAGCGCCCCTGGAGAGCCGCCCGCAGGGCAGGCCCAGCAGGTCCGCCGGCCGCACGGTCACCGAGGCGATCAGGTCGACCAGGGGAATGCGGCCTTCATGGTGGAAGGTCAGGAGGGCGGACAGGAGGGTCTGGAGTCCGACG
>JBJTEN010000103.1:0-4432 GCA_046092925.1 Phenylobacterium sp.
CGGCGGCCTCGACCACGAGGTCGCCCTTCTGGAAGCCAGCGTCCCGGACGCGGCCGGGCTGGAGGCCATGACGGCGGAGATCCTTGCGCGGGACGGCCCGGAGGCGCTCGCGCGGCAGTATCATTTCAAGCCTGTCTGGCAGCGCGCCTTCGTGACGGCGGCGGGGCCCGCCGCGAACTTCCTTCTGGCGATCTTCCTCTTCGCCGCCCTCTTCATGACGATCGGCGAGCGCACCCTGGCGCCGCGCATCGGAATGGTGGAGCCCGGCAGCGTCGCGGAAGCCGCAGGCTTCCGGAAGGGCGACCTCGTGGTCGAGGCCGCCGGTCGCCGAATCGGTTCGTTCCAGGACCTGATCGAGGTCATCCAGGTGCGCGGCGCCGTCGCCACGGACTTCGTCCTGGAGCGTGACGGGCGGACCGTGCGCCTGACAGCCACTCCGGAGTGGCGGCGGATGGAAGCGGCGCCTGGCGCCCCCCGGGTGGGCCGTCTTGGCCTCGCGCCCACGGGCGAGGTGGTGCATCAGGCCTTCGGTCCCCTGGAGTCCGTCGCCAAGGGCGTGGAGAGGTCCTGGCGCGTTCTCACGACCAGCGTCTACGCCCTTGGACGGATGGTGACCGGCCAGATGTCGGCCGAGCAGTTGAACGGGCCTCTCGGCATCGCTCAGATGTCAGGCCAGATCGCCAAGGCGGGCGCCGAGGCGGCGCCCGATCTCGGCCGGAAATTCCTCTATGCCGGCTTGAACCTGGTCGCCCTTGCAGCCGTGCTGTCCGTCGGGATCGGCTTCATGAATCTGCTGCCCATCCCTGTCCTCGACGGGGGTCATCTTCTCTTCTACGCCTATGAAGCCGTGGCCCGAAGGCCGCTGGCGGCGAGCGTGCAGGCCTTCGGATACCGCGTAGGCCTTGCGCTGGTGCTGGCTTTGATGTTGTTCGCCACCTGGAATGATTTGCAGCGCCTGCAGGTCTTCCAGTTCTTGGGCGGTTTGCTCTCCTGATCATGCGCTTCCTTCCGGTGATGGCCCTGACCATGCAATTTCGACGCGCCCGCAGCGCAGCCTTCGTTTCAGGGCTCGCCATCCTCCTGGCCGGAGGCGCGATGCTTGCCCCAATGTCCGCCCGGTCCCAGCCCGTCGTCCAGCAGGGCGTGGTCCAGCGGGTCATCGTCGCGGGTAACGAGCGGATCGAGCAGTCGACCATCCTGTCCTATCTGCCGATCGGCGTCGGCGACACGGTCGATCCGGCGCGTATCGACCTGGCGCTCAAGGCCTTGTTCAGGACCGATCTCTTCTCGGATGTCCGTGTGGCCCTTGTCGATGGCGACCTGACCATCCAGGTGGTTGAGAATCCGATCATCAACCGCGTCGTTTTCGAGGGGAACCGGGGTCTCAGGGAAGACAAGCTCCGCGATGAAGTCACCGTCCGGCCCCGCGGGATCTTCACCCGGGCCAAGGTCCAGGCGGACGTCCAGCGGATCATCGAACTCTACCGCCGGTCCGGCCGGATCGCCGCCGCCGTCACGCCCAAGATCGTCGAGCTGCCGCAGAAGCGCGTCGACCTGATTTTCGAAATCAACGAGGGCCAGAAGAGCGGGATCCTCGGCATCAACTTCCTGGGCAATGTCGAGTTCTCCGACAACGACCTGCGGGACGTCGTCGTCACCGAGGAGACCGCCTGGTATCGATTCTTCTCGAACAACGCCAACTACGATCCCGACCGCCTCGAGTTCGACAAGGAGCAGCTCCGCAAGCATTACCGGAACCGCGGCTTCTATGATTTCCGGGTGATCTCGGCGGTGGCGGAGCTGTCACCGGCCCAGAACGGCTTTGCGGTGACCTATACCCTGGAGGAAGGTCCCCAGTACCGCTTCGGAAAGATTTCGGTCGAGACCGAGCTCAAGAAGCTGGATACCGGCGTGCTGACCCAGCTCGTGCCCATTCGCAGCGGCGACCTGTACGAAGACGAGCAGATCGAAACCGCCACCGACGCCCTGACCTTCGCCGCCGGCGCCGCCGGCTTTGCCGCTGTGGATGTCCGTCCCCGCTATGTGGCCGACCCGGCCAAGCGGACCGTCGACGTCGTCTTCCAGGTCAACGAGGGGCCCCGGGTCTACGTCAACCGGATCGACATCGTCGGCAATACCCAGACCCTCGACCATGTGATCCGCCGGGAACTCAACCTGGTGGAGGGCGACGCCTACAACCGCGCCCTGGTCGACCGCTCTGAGAACAACCTCAAGGCCCTCGGTTTCTTCAAGGAAGTCACGATCGAGGAGACGCCCACCGCCAGCCAGGACCGGACGGATCTCCTCGTCCGGGTCGAGGAGCAGCCGACGGGCGAGCTGACCTTCAGCGCCGGGTATTCGTCGGTTGACCAGCTGATGATCGACCTTGGCGTGACCCAGAGGAATTTCCGCGGGCGCGGTCAGGATGCGCGCGCCCGGGTCTCTTGGGGGTCCTTCCGCCAGCAGCTCGACTTCTCCTTCACCGAGCCCCGGTTCATGGACCGCAATCTGCGGGCCGGGGGAGACCTCTACTACTTCGTCTACGACCTTTCGGAGTTCTCGTCCTACAAGACCACATCTCTGGGCGGAAACCTGAGGATCGGTTTCCCGCTCACGACCAACGCCTTCATGACCATGCGCTATGTCCTCCGGGAGGATGACGTGCAGGTCCCGGACATCTTCTGCGATCCGTCCCAGCAGCAGGTTTCCCAGACCCTGTGCGACCAGCGCGGGCGCTATGTCACCTCCCTGCTCGGGTATCAGGTCACACTTGACCAGAGGAATGATCCCGTCCGGCCGACGCGCGGGTTCTTCGTCAGTGGCGCTCAGGACTTCGCGGGTCTCGGCGGGGACGTGAGGTACCTGCGCACCGAGCTGGAGGGCGGCTGGTACTACGGCTTCAACAAGGACTTTGTTCTCAGCCTTTCCGGCAGCGCGGGTTACATCGCCGGCTTTGGCGGCGACGTCATCCGGATCAATGATCGCTTCTACAAGGGCGGGAACAGCTTCCGGGGCTTCCGGGTCGCCGGGATCGGCCCCCGTGACATCAGCTTCGGCCGCTCCGACGCCCTCGGCGGCGAAGCGTTTGCGATCGGTTCGGCAGAGCTGACGATACCGACCTTCATTCCGCAACAGTACGGGATACGGGCCTCGGTGTTCACCGATGTCGGAACGCTTGGCCTCCTTAATGACAAGGTCAAGATCGGTTCTGACGGCAATCCCATCCCCGGCATCTTCGATGACCTGTCTCCCCGCGCCTCCGCCGGCCTTTCCGTTTTCTGGCGCTCTCCCATGGGGCCCATCCGCTTCGACTTCAGCCAGATTCTCCAGCGCGAGGATTACGACCGGGTCGAGACCTTCCGCTTCTCGCAAACCACCAGATTCTGAGGCCTTCAGTTCATGAAACTTCCCTTCTTCCTGACTGCAGCGGCCCTTGCCGCAGCGACCTCCGCCGTCGCCCAGACCCCGCCCGCGCCGCCGCCGGTCAATCACGGAGCGCCCATAGCGGGACTCTGCGTCCTGTCCCTCGACGGGGCGATCGCCGGCTCGACGGTGGGCAGGTATGTCCAGACGCGCCTGCAGCAGATCACCCAGCAGGTCCAGACCGAGCTCACCTCCGAGCAGACGGCGATCCAGAATGAGGCCAGGACCCTCGATTCCCAGAAGGCGACCCTCGATCAGGGCGCCTTCGACCAGCGGAACGCCACCCTGCAGGTCCGGGCGGCGGCTCTCCAGCGCAAGGCCCAGCTGCGTGAGCGTGAGCTCCAGGCGACCCAGCAGAAGGCCCTGGGCCGGGTCGGGGAAGAGCTCGAGCCCGTGATCCGCTCGGCCTACCAGCAGGCCCGGTGCAGCGTGCTGATCCAGCGCGACTCGGTGGTGCTCGCCAATCCGGCCATGGACATCACGCCCGCCGTGGTGACCGGACTCAACGCGAAGATCACCCAGTTCGCCTTTGATCGCGAGCGCCTCGATCAGGCTGCGGCGGCGCCCCCGTCCGGCGCGGCGCCCGCACAGCCGCCTCGCAGGCAATAGGAGGCCCGGGCTTCCCGGGACCGGGTGGGACGATGAGGGCCATGCCGGATTCACGCTTCTTCGAGACGGCGGAACCGATGAGTCTGCCGGCTGTCTGCCGGCTGACCGGCGCCCGCGCCGCGGAGGGGTATGGGGACGTGCGGATCGAGCGGGTGGCGATTGCGTCCCGCGCGGGTCCGGGCGCGATCTCCTTCGTGGCCAGCCCCGTCTACCTGGAGGACCTTCGCAGCCAGTCCCCGTCCGCCTGTTTTGCACCGGAAGCCCTGGCCGCGGAGCTCCCGCCGGGGTGCGCACCCCTGGTCCATCGCAATCCCCACGCCGCCTACGCCCTCCTGGCCGAAGCGCTCCATCCCCCGCGTCAGCATCTCGGCGCCGCCCGGATCTCGCCGGACGCCCGGCT
>JBJTEN010000104.1:0-2583 GCA_046092925.1 Phenylobacterium sp.
GCCGTGCGCCTTCAGCCAGCCCGCCAGCTCATCATGCCCCGCCGCCGTGTTGGGAACACGCGCCTGATCCTCAAGACCGTGGACCGCCACGTCCAGGTGAGACTTGCCCACATCGACGCCGGCGATCTTCCTGCTAAACTCCATCTGTTCCATCGACCCATCCTTGTGGCTTCGGACCCAAGCGTCCCTGCAACCATCCGGGTCATGAAACGTCGGTGGCGACCCTGCTCCGGCCCAGCCCAAAAGGCTCGGGGGATCTCGGCCCCTCCACCGACTGTCCGCCTGGCGTTGGAGCGCCAGGCGGACGTCCCGGAAGACAGACCCAATCTAGCGCTTCTGAAACAAACAAGGGGGTCTGCTGAAGCGCCGTTGACCTTCTCAGTCGGCTTCGTCTGAGGGCGAGCAACAGGAGTTCTACGGGATGGCGCGCGGGAGGCTCTCGCCGGGGCGGCGATTCCGCCGCCGCCGCCCTCGCCGCCAGTTCGAGGCTGCGCAGGACGCTGAGCCGGAGGCCCTCGGTGTCGACGCCCTCGGTGCTCTTCTTGCCCTCCATGTAGCGGGCGTAGACCCCGTGGACGATGCAGGCGCTCTTCCAGCGGTTGAAGGCGACGTAGTAGTTCAGCCCCGACAGGTCCGCGCCGGTGGCGGCGGCATAGCGCGCCGCCAGCTCGGTCCGGGTGGGGAAGCCCGGCTGGGCGTAAGGCGACGTCTCGGCGGGCGGCTCCGGGTCCGAGGGATCGGGCCAGGGGTTCAGGGCGTAGGCCAGGTCCGCCAGGGGATCGCCCAGGGTGGCGATCTCCCAGTCGATGACCGCCAGCAGGCCGCCGCCCCGCCCGACCAGGATGTTGTGGATGCCGAAGTCGCCGTGGACGATCCGGGCCGGGACCTGGCCGGGCAGGCGGGCGCGCAGAAAGGCCTCGACCTCGTGGGCCCGGGGATCGTCGAAGCCGGCGGGTCCGACCGAGGCCGCCCAGGACCGGCCCCAGGCATTGATCTGCCGCTCCACATAGCCCTCGGGCTTGCCGAGGTCGCCCAGGCCGACGGCGACCGGTTCGAGGGCGTGAAGCTGGGCCAGGGCGTCGATGAAGGCGAAGGCGAGGTCGCGCCGCTTCGCCTCCGGCGCCCAGTCCTTCACGTCCTGCACCGTGTAGAGGGGATGTCCGTCCAGGAAGTCCATGACGTAGAAGTGCGCCCCGGTAACGGACGGGTCCTCGCAGAAGGCGAGGGGGCGGGGCGTCGGGACGGGGGTGTCCTTCAGGGCCGAGAGGACCCGGAACTCCCGGCCCATGTCGTGGGCGTTGGGGAGGAGTTCGCCGAGGGGCGGGCGGCGGATCACGGCCTGACGTCCCCGGGAATCGGTCAGCCGCCAGGTCAGGTTGGAATGCCCGCCCGGCAGCCGCACCCAGTCGAAGGGGCCGGAGAGTTCGGGACAGTTCTTCGCCAGCCAGGCCTCGACGGCGGGACGGTCGTATCCGGGGATGGCGTCGGACATGGGGCGGGCCTCGCAGGCGATCAGGTTCGGGCGCCGCCCGGGAGGGCCCAGGCGACGACCGATTGCAGCGGGAATCCGGGCCGATGTACAGGCCCGGCTTTGCGACGGGACGGGAGGGAAGGGGGCGCCTCAACGCCCTTGCAGGAGCACCTCGGCGATCTGGACGGCGTTCAGGGCCGCCCCCTTGCGCAGGTTATCGCCGCTGACGAAGAGGGCGAGGCCGTTCGCCTGGGTCGGATCGGCCCGCACCCGACCGACGAAGACCGCGTCCTGTCCGGTCGCGGCCAGGGGATTGGGCGCTTCAGCGAGGATCACCCCGGGCGCCCGGGACAGGATGTCCAGAGCCCTGTCCGGCGAGAGGGGGCGATCGAAGGCGAGGTTCATGGACAGGGAGTGGCCGGTGAAGACCGGGGCCCGCACGCAGGTGCCGCTGACCAGCAGGTCTGGGAGGCCCAGGATCTTGCGGGTCTCCTCGCGCAGCTTGGCCTCTTCCTCGGTATAGCCGTCTTCGCCAAGCGCATAGTTGAGGGGGTTGACGTTGAAGGCCAGGGGCGAGGACCACTTGGCCGGGGGCGGGAAGGCGACCGCGTCCCCGCGGCGCGCCAGGGCGGCGGCGTTCGGACCCGCCGCGGCGATCTCCGCCTCCAGGACCCGGATGCCCTCGATCCCGGCGCCCGAGGCGGCCGGGTAGGTGCTGGCGACCAGGCTCCTGAGGCCGGCGGCCTCGTGCAGGGGCCGCAGGACGGGCATGGCGACCATGGTGGTGCAGTTGGGATTGGCGATGATCCCCTTCGGCAACCGCTCCAGGGCCCCGGGATTGACCTCCGAGACCACCAGGGGGACCTCCGGGTCGCTGCGCCAGGCAGAGGAATTGTCGATGACGATGGCGCCGGCCGCCGCGACCCTCGGCGCCAGGACGCGCGAGGCGGCCCCGCCGGCGGAGAAGAAGACCAGGTCCAGGCCGGAATAGTCCGCGGTCTCGGCTTCCTCGACCTGCAGCTCACCGCCAGACCAGGGCAGGGTCGCGCCCGCCGACCGGGAGGAGGCGAAGAGGCGAAGGCTGGCGACCGGGAAGCCGCGTTCGGCGAGGA
>JBJTEN010000105.1:0-10903 GCA_046092925.1 Phenylobacterium sp.
TATGTGGACTATCCCGAGGCCCTGACCTTCTGGAATCAGGTCTCCACCCAAGGGTACCTGGTCACCGTGGTCGGCGTGGGTGTCTTCCTCCTGGTCCTGGTCGAGGCGGCGATCCGTCGCCGGAAGGCCGAGGCCAATCCCTGGGGCGAAGGCGCGACGACCCTCGAGTGGACCCTCTCCTCTCCGCCGCCCTTCCACCAGTTCAACGAGCTGCCGGTCTACAAGCCGGACTCTCACCGCTAATTGCGCCCGCCCGGTTTAACGGGCGGGTCGTCGAAACCAAATTGGGGGGCGCGGACCGAGAGACTTCGGTGCGCGCCCCTCTACGCGTCAGGTAACCAGGTCATATGACCACACCCGCAGCCACCCCCGCCGCCATGCCCGCCCGCTGGCAGGACTTCGTGCAGCTTCTCAAGCCCCGGGTCATGTCGCTTGTGGTCTTCACCGCCGCCACAGGCCTGGTGTGCGCCGGAGCGCCGATCCATCCCGTGATGGGGGCCATCGCGATCCTGTGCATCGCCGTGGGCGCCGGCGCCTCCGCGGCGCTCAACATGTGGTATGACGCGGACATTGACGCGCGCATGCGCAGGACGCGCGGACGCCCTGTCCCTGCAGGCAGGGTTCAGCCTTCGGACGCTCTGGCGCTCGGGGTGGTCCTGTCCCTGTTCTCCGTGATGCTGCTGGGCCTCGCCCTCAACTGGCTTGCCGCCGCGCTCCTGGCCTTCACCATCTTCTTCTACGCCGTGGTCTACACGATTTGGCTGAATCGGTGGACGGCTCAGAACATCGTCATCGGAGGCCTCGCCGGCGCCCTCCCCCCTGTGATCGGATGGGCCGCCGCCACCGGTCAGGCGCCCCTGGACGCCTGGTTGCTGTGCGCCATCATCTTCATGTGGACCCCGCCCCACTTCTGGGCCCTTTCGCTCTATACGAGCGAGGATTACGCCGCGGCAGGGGTTCCGATGCTTCCCGTGACGGCGGGAGCGGCCGCGACACGCAAGCACATCTGGGTTTATAGCCTGCTGCTGATCCCGGTCTGCCTGGCGCCTGCGGCGTCGGGCCTGGGAGGCGTAACCTATCTTGCAGTGGCTGCGGGCGGCGGCGCCGTCTTTCTCCTTCTGGCCTGGCGCGTGCGCTCCGGACGTGCGGGCGACGCAGCCGATCCGCGGGTCTCGGACGGGCTGTACGATGTCAAGGCGGGCGCCCGGGACGCACGCAACCTCTTCGCCTATTCCATTCTCTACCTGACCCTGCTGTTCGCCACCCTGCTCGGCGAGCATCTCCTCCCGGGTGTCGGGGCCGGTTCCGCAGGAGTCCTCGGATGAAAGAGCCTGAACCCCTCGCGGAGCCCCCCTCGGCGCCTCGAAATGAAACGGCTGTCCGCGCCAGACGCGGACGGAACATCGCCATCGCGCTCGGCCTGATCGGCTTTGTCGTGCTTGTCTACCTCGTGACTATCTTCAGGATGGGTGGAAATGTCCTCGACCGAACCCTCTGACGTCCGCCAGCGGAACAAGCGCCTCGCCGTCTGGTGCGCTGCGGGGTTTTTCACAATGATCACGGCGGCCTATGCTTCCGTGCCCCTTTACAGGGCCTTCTGCGAACTGACCGGGTTCGACGGAACGCCCCGGCGCGCCCAGCAGGCTTCGGCCGTCACCCTGGAGCGCAGCCTCGTTGTCCGTTTCGACGCCAACGTGCGCGAGTTGCCCTGGACTTTCCGACCACAGCAGACGGCGCAGACCCTCAAGATCGGACAGACGGGGCTGGCGTACTTCACCGTGACCAACAACAGCGATCAGCCCGTGACCGGACACGCCGTGTACAACGTCACCCCGCAGATCGCCGGCGCCTACTTCCAGAAGCTGGAGTGCTTCTGCTTCTCGAACCAGACCATCCCCGCGGGCAAGACGATCGAGTTTCCCGTAGTCTATTTCGTCGATCCGAAATTCGCCGAGGACTTCGATACCCGCGGAAAAACCGAGGTGACGCTCTCCTACACCTTCTTCCCGGCGCAGGAGGCGGAAACCAAGTCGGCTGAGGCGCCTTCCGCGCTTGGCGGAACGCTGAAAGCAGGGCTATAGGGACATAACCGGAAGCACCCGACCGTCCATCCAGTCATGGGGCGGGAGGCGGCAGTAGGAGGAACAGGGGCGGCATGTCTGCGGGCGACGTCAAACACGATTATCATCTCGTCAATCCCAGCCCCTGGCCGCTGGTGGGGTCCATCGCGGCCACAGTCATGGCGGTCGGCGGCGTGATCGCCATGAAGGGGCTCTTCGGCTTGCCGAAGGGGGACCTGACCGTTTTGCTGGCGGGTCTTGCCGGCGTGTTGCTGACGATGGCCGGCTGGTGGCGCGACGTCACCATCGAGGCCAACCAGGGGGATCATACCCCGGTGGTCGGCATTGGCCTTCGATACGGCATGATCATGTTCATCGCCTCGGAGGTGATGTTCTTTGTCGCATGGTTCTGGATCTTCTTCGAGATGGCCCTGTTCCATGAGGTCCGGACTGTCTCCGGCATTGAAGAGGTCCGCACCGCCTGGGCGACATGGCCTCCCCAGGGCATTGAGACGGTTCCCGCCTGGAACCTGCCTCTCCTGAACACCCTGACCCTTCTCCTTTCCGGGACGACCGTGACCTGGGCGCACCATGCGCTGCAGACGGGAGACCGCCGCGGCGCCAAGATCGGCCTGCTCCTGACCATCATCCTCGGCGTGATCTTCACCGCCATTCAGGTCTACGAGTACTACCACATCCTCCATCACAACTATTTCTTCGGTGGTGAGGGGGCGGAGAATTCCGGCCTCTACGGTTCGGCCTTCTTCATGGCGACGGGCTTCCATGGGTTCCACGTCCTTATCGGGACCCTCTTCCTGATCGTCTGTCTCGGCCGCCTCATGGGGACCGGCTTTACGCCCAAGCAGCACTTCGGCTTCGAGTCGGCGGCCTGGTACTGGCACTTCGTGGACGTCGTCTGGTTGTTCCTGTTCGCCTTCATCTACGTGGTGTTCGGCGCATCCGGAGGATGACGGCATGGCCGGCGTGAACCCCCTTCTGGCGGGTCTCGCCGGCCGTTGCCCGCACTGTGGCGAAGGCGCTCTCTTCGCGGGCTTCCTGACCGTCGCCGATCGTTGCAGCGCCTGCGACAGTGATCTGAGCCGCGCCGATTCCGGCGATGGACCCGCGGTCTTCGTGATTCTCATCGGAGGGTTCGTCGTCGCCTTTGCGGCTCTCTTTACGGAGATCGCCTACCGTCCTCCCATCTGGGTCCATCTCGCCGTTTTTCTTCCCCTGTCCGCCTTGGTCTGCCTTGGCCTCCTGCGCCCCATGAAGGGCCTCCTGCTCGCCGCGCAATTCGCCACCCGGGCCGCTGAGTCCCGCCATGACGAGTGAGTCTGCGCAGCCAAGGCGTTTTCCCATCGGCCTGACTCTGGCTACCCTGATCGGTGTGGCGATCCTGGTGGCTCTTGGGCTCTGGCAGGTCCAGAGACTGACCTGGAAGGAGGCTCTCCTCGCGCGGATCGACCGGCTTGAATCGGCGGAGGCGGCGCCCGCCGTCAAGGTTCTGGATGATGCGTCATCCGCCTCCGACCTCGACATGGTCAGGGTCCGGCTGGAGTGCCCTGGTCTCGCCAACGCCGATTTCGTCGAGCTCTACGGGCTGAAGGACGGTCAGGCGGGCCGGAGGCTTGTTTCCGCCTGCCGGCTCCCTGCCGGGCGGTATGGCAGCCTGCTCGTGGATCGGGGTTTCGTTGCCGACACCGTCTCGTCCCGACCAGGGACGGCGGGGCGGGCTCAGGCCGCGACCGTCACCGGCGTCCTGAGGGTCCCGGACCCGGCGGGCCTGTTCACGCCGAAGGCGGATCCTTCCACACGCCTGTGGTTCTCCCGCGATATTCCCGAAATGGCCGCCGCCCTTGGCGCGCCGCGCCCGGCGCCCGTCATGCTACTGGCTGAGACCTCTTCCAATCCCGAGTTCGCAGCCTTGGTTCCTTCGCCGATTCCTGCGGCCATCTCGAACAGGCACATGGAGTACGCCCTGACCTGGTTCGGCCTTGCCGCCGCCCTGATCGGCGTCTATGGCGCGCTTCTGCGAAAGCACTTCAGGTCCTGATGCGGTATATCTCCACACGCGGCGCCTCGCCCCCCGTCGGCTTTGTTGAGGCTGTTCTGGCGGGCCTTGCCCCCGATGGCGGGCTCTACGTTCCCGAAACCTGGCCGGGCTTCAGCCGGGATGAGATCGCTGGCTTTGCAGGTCGCCCCTACGCCGATGTGGCGGCGGCCGTCCTGGGCAGGTTCGCTGCCGATGAGATTGCCCGGGAAGACCTTCTGGGCATGTGCCGCGAGGCCTACGCCGCCTTTGACCATCCTGCGGTGGTCCCCCTGGTCCAGTTGGCGCCGGACGTCTTCCTGGCCGAGCTTTTCCACGGACCGAGCCTGGCCTTCAAGGACGTGGCGATGCAGCTGCTCGCCCGGCTCTCGGACCATGTTCTCGCCAGAGCCGGGCGCACCCAGACCATCCTCTGCGCCACCTCGGGAGATACCGGAGGGGCGGCGGTGGAGGCCTTCCGGGGCCGGGCCAACACCCGGATCATCGCCATGTTCCCGGACGGTCGGATCTCTGAGGTCCAACGCAGATTCATGACGACCGCCGACGAAGACAATGTCAGGTGTCTGGCGGTCGCGGGGGACTTCGACGCCTGCCAGGCGATCCTCAAGACCGCCCTGGCGGATAAGGCGCTTCAGAGCGCCGTGGGCCTCTCTGCGGTCAACTCCATCAACTTCGCCCGGATCATCGCCCAGTCGGTCTACTACTTCACGACGGCGGTCGCCCTCGGCGCGCCCCATCGTCCTGTCTCGTTCGCCGTCCCCTCGGGGAACTTCGGGGACGGGTTCGCCGGCTATGTCGCGCATCGCATGGGTCTCCCGGTCGGCCGGATCCTGGTCGCCACCAACGCCAATGACATCCTTGCCCGCACCTTCCGGACAGGTGTCTACGCCCGGGGCGCGGTTGCAGAGACGCAGTCTCCCGCAATGGACATCCAGTCCGCCTCGAATTTCGAGCGGCTCTTTTTCGAGGCGACAGGCCGGGACGGGCCAGCAACCGCCGAGGCCTTTGCCGGTTTTTCCGCCGGCAAGGCGATTCAGGTCCCGGCGAGCGCGCTTCAGGCGATGACGTCCCTCTTCTCGGGGGCCTCGACCGACGAGGCCTCCACCTCCCGCGAGATGCAGCAGACCCTCAGGGAAACAGGGGAAATGGCGGATCCGCACACCGCGGTGGCCCTTTCCGCCCTGCGGCGTGATCCCGGCCCGGGACCCACCGTGGTGCTTGCGACCGCTCATCCCGCCAAGTTCCCCGAGGCGGTGCTGGCGGCGACTGGACGCGCGCCTGAAACCCCCGCCCGGGCGCAGGCCCTGGCGGGACGTCCCGAGCGCTTTGAGCGCATCGAAGCCGACGCCGCGAGGGTCTCCGCCTATGTCCGGACGTTTGCAGGGGCCTGAGGCGCCCCGGATCCACACCCTCTCGAATGGGGTCCGGTGCATCTGTGACCCTGTTCCCGGCGCCAGGACGGTCGCCCTGGTGGTCGCCGCGGGGCGCGGCGCCCGGGTCGAGAGTGTTCGGGAGTCGGGTTGGTCCCATCTTCTTGAGCATATGGTCTTCAAGGGCGCCGGGGGGCGGTCGGCCCGGCAGCTGGCCGAGGCGATAGAATCAGGTGGCGGCCAGATCAACGCCGAGACCGGCTACGAACGAACGGTCTTTCAGGTCAGGACACTGCCCGAGGGTCTCGACGGCGCCTCCGCCCTCCTGTCGGACCTTCTCCTGAGACCGGATCTTGATCCCGATGATCTGTCTCGGGAACGCAGGGTGGTCCTTCAGGAGATCGCCGAGGCTGAGGATACCCCGGACGATCTGGTCTTCGAGATGGCGCAATCCGCCGCCTTCCAGGATCATCCTCTTGGCCGCAGCATCCTGGGCCATGCCGCCAGCCTCGCCGGGGCGAGGACGGAGGATCTGAGGGAGTGGCGAGGACGGATCTACGCGCCGGACCGTCTGGTGGTCGTGGCATCCGGCGCTGTCGAGGAAGACGCCCTGCTGCGTCTGGCCGAGCGGGACTTTGCGGTGGCGCCCACCGCAGAGGCCCCGTCCGCGACCCCGGGTCGATTCTCCGGGGGGGTCCTGACAGGCGACAGGGCCCTTGAGCAGGCCAATCTGGTCTTCCTTTGTCCGGGTCTCGCCGCGACGGATCCAGACGCCTGGGCTCTTCAGGTCTTTACGGAGTGCCTTGGCGGCGGCATGGCGTCGCGTCTTTTCCAGGAGGCCCGGGAGGTCCGCGGGCTCGCCTACGCCATCGACGCCTGGGGAGAGTTCTGGTCGGATTGCGGCGTTATCGGCGTCTTCGCGGGATGCGAGGCGGGGGCCGCATCCGAACTGGCGGAGCTTTGCGCGACCCAGATCGTCGACCTTGCGGCTCGTCCTCGCGCCGACGAGGTCGATCGGGCCCGGGCCCAGTTGAAGGCGTCCCAGTTCATTGCGGCGGAATCTCTCCTGTCCCGGGCTGAGCAGGCCGCGCATCAACTCCTGACCCATGGTCGGCTCGTTCCGCCGTCCGAGATCGCAGCCCGGATTGACGCCTGCGACATGGAGGCGGTCCGGCGGGCCGGCTCGCGGGTGCTTGAAGCTGGGACCTCCGCAGCGGCTGTGCTTGGGCCGCGCGAGGCCCACGGGGCGGCCGAGCGGTTCAGGGTCGCTCTCGGGCGGGCGGATCGACGCACCGGACCGTGACTTGACGGGCCTGAGAAAGGGCGGACTTTTCACCCATGGCGCTTCTGGACTGGATTACGCCGGGCGAGAGCCTCAGGCTCCAGGGGGACGGGATTGAGATACGTCCCCCTCGACCCTCCGACTTTCCGGAGTGGAGCGAACTCAGGCGCGCCTCTCGCGAGTTTCTCCAACCCTGGGAGCCCTTGTGGCCCGAGGACGACCTGACCCGAGCGGCCTGGCGGCGGCGCCTTGCATCATATGCCCGAGACATCGACCTCGGGTCGGCCTATCCCTTTCTGGTGTTCCGGAAGGCCGACGGGGCCCTGACCGGCGGCATCACCCTCTCCAACATCCGCCGCGGCGTCGCTCAGATGGGGACGGTCGGTTATTGGTGCGGGTCATCCTATGCCCGGCAGGGCCTCACGCTCGCAGCGGTCCGGACGGTGACCCGTTTTGCCTTCAGAACCCTGGCCTTGCACAGGCTCGAAGCCGCTTGCGTCCCCGAGAACGCCCCCTCCCGCACGCTGCTGGGCCGCGCGGGCTTCAGGGAAGAGGGCATGGCGCAGGCTTATCTGAAAGTTAACGGCGAGTGGAGAGACCATGTCCTGTTCGGGTTGGTCGCGCCCCCGTCGCGCACTGACCCGCCGAAGGAAGTGTTTTCCGCCTGACCGGGACGCCGGATGCTCAAAGACCGCTGGACTTGGGACCCGACGACGACGCTTGAGGCGCTTGGGGCCGCGATGGTGGCGCTGTGGCTGTGGGAACCCACGACGGATCGCCTGAGTTTCACCGGCCCCACCCGTTCGCTGGGCCTGGGACCGCTGGCGCCCGAGTGCTCGGGCGCCGCCCTCCGGGCCCTGATCCAGCCGGAAGATCGTCCGGCTGTCTCTGAACTTCTTCAAGTCCAGTCTCCCGGCGCCCAGATCGAGCTCCGTCTCCGTTTGCTCGGCGGGGTCGATCCCTGCCTCTGGCAGGGAGTCTGGCTCGAGGATGGTGTTCGGGCCGCCGGCATTGTCAGGGCTGAGTCCCGTCGCGGCGTCTCGGGGTTCGATGGCCTGACCGGCCTGCTTGATCGCCGGACCTTCATCGCGAGGGCGCAGGAACAGCTCAGATCCTCCCGGCACAGCGTCCTTGTGGTGGCGGATCTGGATCGGCTCAGGCGGTTGAATGAGGCGCTCGGGCATGAGCGTGCGGATCTGGTCCTTGCCGCCCTCGGCGCCCGACTCAGCGCCGCCTTCCCATCAGGCGCGCTGACCGCACGGGTCGGGGAGGACGAGTTCGCAGTCCTGACCCCCATGAGCCAGCCCAAGCCTGAGGTGGTTCTCCGTCGCGCCCTTGAGCAGCCTCTTCGCATCTCCGGCCTGGATGTTCACCCCACCCTGTCGCTCGGGGCGGTCGAGGCGACGGAGGGTGACGAGGCGGAGGCCAGCGAACTGCTGCGTCGCGCGGAACTGGCCGTGGAGACAGCCAAGCTCGAGGGGCGCGGCTCGGCCGTGGCCTACGGTCGCACACTGGAATCGGACGGCCTTTCCCGGCTCGCCCTTGAGGGCGACTTGCGCGGCGCCATTGGTCGGGGGGAGTTGCGAGCCCACTACCAGCCCATCGTCAACCTGGGGACAGGCGCACTCTCGGGATTCGAGGCCCTGGTGCGATGGAGCCACCCCCGTCGGGGGCTCCTGGCGCCGGACACCTTCCTCGGGCTCTGCGAGGAGATGGGCCTGATCAGCGAACTCGGCGCCTACATGCAGTGCGACGCCGCCGTCCAGCTTGCGCGCTGGCGAAGGGATCACTGGGCCGCCGGGGACCTGACGGTCTCGGTGAATCTCTCGACCGGAGAGATCTACCGGGAGGGACTGGTCAACGATATTCGCAGGATCCGCCGGGAGACCGGCCTGCCGCCGGGTGCGCTGAAGCTGGAGGTCACTGAGGGCGACGTCATGCGCGATCCAGATACCGCCGCCTGCATTCTCGCGGATCTCAAGGGCGCAGGCGCGGGCCTGGCGCTGGACGACTTCGGGACCGGTTTTTCTTCCCTCAGCTATCTCGCCCGACTGCCCTTCGACACCCTGAAGATCGACCGCTACTTTGTGCGCACCATGGCGATCAATGAGGGGTCGGCCAAGATTGTCTCGTCAGTCGTGAAGCTGGGGCGGGACCTGTCCATGGAAGTTGTCGCAGAGGGCGTGGAGAACGCCCAGATCGCCCGACGGCTCCGCGCTCTCGGCTGTAGTTACGGCCAGGGCTATGGCTACGCACCTGCATTGTCCGCCCAGGAGGCGGAAGTCTACCTGAATGAGTGCTACGTCGATGGAGCCGCCCCTCTGAAGACCCGGGGATGAGCCCGCAGGGTCAGGCCTGTCCGGCCTCGGAGGTCAGGAGGGAGGGGTCCACTCCAAGTCGGGCGAGCGCCGCGGTCCAGACCCTGGACACCGGGGTTTCGAAGACGATCTCCTGATCCGCCGGACAGGTCAGCCAGACATTCCGGCGAATCTCTTCCTCCAGCTGTCCCGGTCCCCAGCCTGCGTAACCGAGAACCAGCCGGGACCGGCTCGGTGGTCCGGTGTCCTGGGAGATCGCCTCCAGAGCCTCCCGGGTCGGGGTGCACGCCAAGCCCCCCGGCGCCAGGATGGTGGCCCCGTCCGTCGCCCTGAAGTCATCGCTGTGCACGACAAAACCCCTCTCTGGCTGGACCGGTCCACCGATCAGGACGGGCTCGAGGCGACGGGACTCGGGAGCAGGGAGGCCCAGTTGCTGCAGGACGTCGCCAAGCCTGAGACCCTCAAGGCGACGGTTCAGGACCAGCCCCATCGCGTGGTCGGCATCATGAGCGAAGATGAGCGCCACCGCCCGATCAAAGCGGGGATCGCCGATCGCGGGAAGGGCGATCAGCAGCTGACCGGTCAGATAGGCCGCAGGCTCCATGGCGGGTTTCTCCGACTCTCTTGGGGCGGTTTCAAGACATCGCGTCGCACTTCGCCTTTGCAGGCGGTCCGTCAGGGCTTATCTGTGCGCCATCCCGAACCCATCGCCATCCGGAGACAGGCCCATGACCCTCAAGGTCGGAGACACCCTTCCCGCCGCCAATCTCATCGCCGGCACGGCCGAGGGGCCCAAGCCCACCACGGTCGACGAGATCTTCAAGGGCCGGAAGGTGGCCTTCTTCGCCGTCCCCGGCGCCTTCACCCCCACCTGCTCGGCTCGCCACCTGCCCGGCTACAAGGACCTGGCCGCCGACCTGAAGGCGAAGGGCGTCGACGCCATTGTCTGCCTGTCGGTCAACGACGCCTTCGTCATGAAGGCCTGGGGCGAGAACCAGGGCGTCCTGGGCGAGATCGAGATGATCGCCGATCCCGCGGGCGATTTCACCAAGGCCGTGGGCCTGACCATGGACGGCTCCAAGTTCGGCCTGGGCCTGCGCTCGCAGCGTTACTCGATGTATGTCGTCGACGGCGTGGTGAAGCAGCTGAACGTCGAGGCCGCCGGCGAGTTCAAGGTCTCGGCGGCCGACTATCTTCTGGCCCAGCTCTGATCCCGGCGTCGGGCCCCGTCTCCGCGACGGGGCTTGACCGGCCGCCCCACCCGGTCCGAAGTGTCGGAAACAAAGGGAGGGGTCGCCATGCCCTACGTGGAAGGCTTTACGGTCCATGACGCAGATGCGCATGTCATGGAGCTTCCCGGCGAGATCGATCGCTATGTCGAGCCTCGGCTTCGGGCGGAATTCACGGAGGCCGTCCGGAAGCCGAACGACCTGAGCGGCTGGGCGGAGAAGGCCCGGGCCCAGCAGGCTGACCCTGAGTTCCGCGCCGGGGACGAGGCCAACCTCCTGCTTCGCAAGAATCACCAAGCCCTCGGCGCCTTCCGGCGTGAGGACCGTTCGCGGACCCTGGACCTGCTGGGCTTCGCCAGCCAGCTCGTCTTCACCACCCACGCCCTCGGAAACTATGGGCTGGAGGAGGCCGGCAGGGTCGAGCTCGCCCTGGCCGGAGCCCGGGCCCACAACCGGATGATGGCGGACTTCTGCTCGGTGGACCGCCGGCTCCTGGCGACCGGCTATGTTCCCCTGCTCGACATAGAGGCGGCGCCGGCCATCGCCCGCGAGGCGATAGACCTCGGCTGCCGGGGCCTGATGGTTCCCTCC
>JBJTEN010000106.1:0-7737 GCA_046092925.1 Phenylobacterium sp.
GCGGTCGGCGTGGTCCTGCTGATGGCGGTGGCCGGCGGGCTGAAGCTCCTGTCGGACGCCAGACCCGCCCAGGGGGGAGCACCGGGCGCGGGCGGCGGGGGTGGACCGCCAGGCATGGGACGCGGCGGACCCGGCGGGCCGAGGGGCGAGGTCCCCCAGGTGTCCCTGGTCAGTCCCGTCAGCCGCACCTTCACTGAGCGCCTCGAATTGCTGGGCGTGGCCAAGGGGCGCCAGTCCGTGACCCTCTCTGCGGCGACGACGCAGCTGGTCAGCCGGGTTCTCTTCACGCCGGGACAGACCGTGGCCCGCGGCCAGGTGCTGGTGGAGCTGAAGACCACCGAGCAGGACGCCGCCCTGGCCCAGGCCCAGGCCCGCGAGGTGCAGGCCCGCAGGGCGTATGAGCGCTGGCGGACGCTCGGAGAGCAGGGTTACGCCTCGACCGCCGCCGTCGATCAGTTCGAAGCCGCCTGGAAGACCGCCCGGGCCGACGTCGCCGCCGCCGAGGCGCGTCTGGGCGACCGGGTGATCCGCGCCCCCTTCGCCGGCGTGGTGGGGCTGTCCGACATCGCGCCCGGCGCCGTCATCAATCCCGGCGCCGCCATCGTCACCCTGGATGACCTCTCCGCCGTCCGGGTGGATTTCCAGGTGCCTGACCGCTTCCTTTCCGCCGTCCGCGAGGGCCAGGCCCTGACGGCGACGGTCGACGCCTGGCCGGACGCCCGGTTCAGCGGTCGCATCATCCGCCTCGACACCCGGATCGACGAACGCACCCGCGCCCTGACCGCCCGGTCCGAGTTTTCCAGCGCCGAGGGGCGCCTGAAGCCGGGAATGATGTTGCGCGTCGGCGTGAGCCAGGGCTCGCGGACGGGTCTGGCCCTGCCGGAATCCGCCGTCGCGGTTCAGGGCGAGGGCGCTTCGGTCTTCGTGGCGGTCGAGGAGGGCGGCCGGATGACCGTCCAGCAGAAGCCGGTGAGGGCAGGCCTTCGACAGGATGGCTGGGTTGAGATCCTCGGGGGCGTCACCCCGGCGGATCGCGTCGTGGCCGACGGCCTGAACCGCGTGCAGTCCGGTCAGCCGGTCCGCCCGGCCGGCGGTCCGGCAGCGGGAGGCGCCGCCCCGCGCAGGCCCGGATGACGCTGTCCGTTCGGTCGGTCCGTCGCCCGGTCTTCGCGGCGGTCGGGGCGATCCTTCTCTGCGTCGTGGGCCTTGCGAGCTACTTTTCCCTCGCGGTCCGGGAACTCCCGAGCGTCGATCCGCCGGTTGTCAGCGTTTCGACCAACTATCGCGGGGCCTCCGCGGAGGTGGTCGAGGAGCGGATCACCCAGCTGATCGAGCGCCAGGTTTCGGGCATCCAGGGCATCGACCGGGTGAACTCCACGTCGCGGGACGGCGGAAGCCGGATCTCGATCTCGTTCACCCTGGACCGTGACCTCGACGCCGCGGCCAACGACGTGCGCGACGCGGTCAGCCGGGTCACCCCCCTGCTGCCCGACCAGGCGGACCCCCCGCAGATCGCCAAGGCGAATGCGGACGACTCGCCGATCATGTTCCTCAGCCTGACGTCGACCACGCTGAACCGCCTGCAGCTGACGGACTATGCGAACCGCTACCTGGTGGAGCGGCTGTCGACCGTACCCGGGGTGGCACAGGTGGGACTGGGCGGGGCCCAGGTCTACGCCATGCGCATCTGGCTGGATCCCATGGCCCTGGCGGCGCGCGGCGTAACCGTGGACGATGTCGAGGCCGCCCTCCGGGCCCAGAACCTGGAGCTTCCAGCGGGCTCACTCGAGGCGCCGTCCAAGGACTTCACGATCCGGGTGGCGCGGGGCTATGCCACTCCGGAAGACTTCGCCCAGCTGCCGGTCACGGCGTCCGGCGCGAGCCGGTCCGCCGCCTCGGCCGCCGGACAGCAGGGCGCGCTCGGCTCTTCAGCCACCGCCGCAGGCGCAGCCGCCTCGCCCCAGTCCGCGGCGGCGAGCGCCGCCAACCCCAACGCCTATGTTGTGCGTCTTGGCGACCTCGCGCGGATCGAGGAGGGGCCGGACGAGCGGCGTCGTCTGTTCCGCTCCAACGGGAACGACCAGGTGGGGATGGCCGTCTTCAGGCAGTCCCAGGCCAATGATCTGGAGATCTCGGACGGCATCCGGGAACAGCTCCGGGAGATCAACCGCAGCCTGCCGCCGGGGACAAAGATCGAGGTGGGGGTGGACTTCACCAGCTTCACCCGTCACGCCCTCGAGGAGGTCTGGATCACCATGGGCATAGCCCTGGTCCTTGTGGCGCTGGTGAACCTCGTCTTCCTGGGGTCATGGCGGGCGGCGCTGGTTCCCTCTGTCGTCGCGCCGATCTGCATTCTGTCGAGCTTTATCGTCCTCGCGGGCCTGGGGTTCTCGGTGAACCTGCTGACGCTGCTGGCCCTGGTGCTGGCCATCGGCCTTGTCGTCGACGACGCCATCGTGGTGGTGGAGAACATCCAGCGGAGGATTGACGAGGGCGAGCCGCCGCTTGTCGCCGTCCAGAGAGGCGCCCGCCAGGTCTTCTTCGCGGTTGTCGCGACCACTGTCGTGCTGGTCTCGGTCTTTGCGCCGTTGATGTTCATGCCGGGGTTCACCGGCCGGCTGTTCGTCGAGCTGGCCGTGTCGGTGGCGGCGGCCGTTGTGTTCTCCGCTCTCCTCGCCCTCAGCCTGTCGCCAATGCTCGGCTCGGTGCTGCTTCGGCCCGCGCGCACTGAGGGTCTGATGACCCGCGCGGTGAACGCCGCAATGGGCGCGCTGAGGCGATCCTACCAGAGCTCGCTGGAGGCCCTGCTGGCGCCCCGGCGGATTGCCCTTTCCTCCGTCTCGGCAGGGGGACTTATCCTGGCGATGGGCGTGGTGGCGGCCGGGCTTGCCCTGATTATCCCCAAGGAGCTTGTTCCGATGGAGGACCGGGGCCGGGTGGACATCTCCATCCAGGGACCGGAGGGGGCGGGCTACGACTACATCCTGCCCGCCTCGCAGGAGGTGGAGAAGCGCCTCCTGTCCCTCCTGAAGGAGGGGGTGATTGAGAGGTACACCCTCAGCGTCCCGAGCTTCGGACGCAGCCAGTTCAGCTCCGCGGGCGCCAATGCGGGCCTGCCCGACGAGCGGGTGAACGACGTCACGTCCCAGGAGCTGGCCGCCCAGCTGAACCGGGAGTACGCCGCCATCACGTCGGCCAGGGTCATCGCCTCCGTCCGTCCGTCCATCCAGCGAGGCGGCGGCGGGGGGGGATCCAGCGTGAGCGTTATCCTGCTGGGGGATGAGTACCCGCAGATCGAGCAGGCTATCCAGCCCTTGATGGCGGCGGCGCGGAACAATCCGGGTCTCTCCCGCCCGCGCCTCGACTATGAACCCACCTCGCCGAGGCTGCTCATCGAGGTGGATCGCGAGAAGGCCGCTCAACTGGGCGTGTCGGCTCAGGCGGTGGGTCGGGCCCTGGAGACGCTTTTCGGATCCCGCAGGACGACAACCTACATCCGGGGCGGTCAGGAGTACGACGTCATCCTGCAGGCCGACCGGCCGCAGCGCATGAATGAGTCGGATCTCAGGAACGTCTATGTGCGGGCGGCCTCGGGCGCCACTGTGCCGCTGTCGGCGGTGGTGACGACGGAAATCCAGGGCGACACCCCGAGCCGTGACCGGGTGGACCGGCTCCGGGCGATCACCCTCTCGGTCCAGCTGAACCCGGGCTATACCGTTGGCGAGGCGGTCAACTTCTTCCAGGCGGAGATCGACAAGCGGCCGGGAATGGCGGTGAAGTGGGGCGGCCTGGCGCGGGATTACCTGGAGGGCGGCGCGGCGGTCTACGGCGCCCTGGCCCTGGCCCTGATCCTCGTCTTCCTGGTGCTGGCGGCCCAGTTCGAGAGCTGGGTCCATCCCCTGGTGATCATGCTGACTGTTCCCGTTGCAGCCCTCGGGGGTCTCTTCGGTCTTCTGATCAGCGACTCGACCCTGAACACCTACAGCCAGATCGGCCTGATCATGCTGGTGGGCATTGCAGCCAAGAACGGCATCCTCATCGTGGAGTTCGCCAACCAGTTGCGGGACGAGGGTCTTTCGGTCCGAGAGGCGGTGATCGAGAGTTCCGTTGTCCGGCTTCGCCCGATCATCATGACGTCCATCGCCGCCGCCGCCGGCGCAGTGCCCCTGATCCTCTGGGGCGGTGCGGGGGGAGAATCCCGGAAGACCATCGGCGTGGTCATCTTCTTCGGCGCGATCTTCTCGACCCTGCTGACGATCTTCATCGTCCCGATCTTCTACAGCCTGTTCGCGCGGTTCACCCAGCCGCCTGAGACCCGGGCCCGGAAGATCGAAGCCTACGAGATGGAGGAGGCGGCGCGCCCGGCGCCGTGACGCGGTCTATTCGGGCGCGCTGGTGTTGACCTTGAGCCAGGCGACCAGGGCTGCGCGATCCTCGGGGGACTTCATGCCGACATAGGCCATCTTGGTGCCTTGGACGAGACCGCGGGGATTTTCGATCCACTTGTCCATGGTCGCCGCATCCCAGACCAGACCCGAGGTCTTGAGGGCTTCGGAGTAGTTGTATCCGGCCACCAGTCCGGCCTTGGCGTCAAAGGTCCCCCAGAGGTTCGGTCCGGTCAGGTTGGCGCCGCCCGGGACATAGGTGTGGCAGGACCGGCACATGGCGTAGAGCCTTTCGCCCCGTTCCAGGTCCGCGCTCCTGTAAGGCTCGGGCAGTTCCGCCAGCAGCGCCGCCTTCTGCTCGTCCGTGAGGACCACCGGCTCCGCCGCGGGTCTGGCGGCGCCGTCGGACGCCGGAGCGTCGGCAGGCTGACCGCAGGAGGCGAGGCCGAGGGCCGCCATGAGAGCCAGGGCGGACAGGGATCGGACTGCGGACATGGGCGTCTCCGGAACTGACTGACCCGGGAGGGCCAGGGCGAAATCATCTTTGGTGCCGGCTACAGGACTCGAACCCGTGACCTTCGGTTTACAAAACCGCTGCTCTACCAGCTGAGCTAAGCCGGCCCGGGCGCTCCGATGCCAGAACCTGGGCGCGCCGACAACCAAGAACGGCGTCGTGCTTTGTTCCCGCCCAATGGCGCCCTATAAGCGCCCGCTTCGCGCCTCCTCATTACGAGAGCCCCATGACCCGCATCCTGATCACCTCGGCCTTGCCCTACATCAACGGGATCAAGCACCTGGGGACCCTGGCGGGATCCATGCTGCCGGCGGATGTCTACGCCCGCTTCAAGCGCGCCCAGGGGCTCGAAACCCTCTACATCTGCGCCACGGACGAGCATGGCACCCCGACCGAGCTTGCGGCTGCGGAGGCGGGCGTCGACCCGGCGGCCTTCTGCCTCCAGCAGCACGAGGTGCAGGCCGACCTCGGCGCCCGGTTCGGACTGTCCTGGGACCATTTCGGCCGATCCTCCTCGCCCCAGAACCGCGAGGTGACCCAGGCGATGGCCCGGCAGCTGTGGGAGAACGGCTTCATCGAGGAGCGGGTCACCCAACAGGTCTATTCCAACGCCGACGGCCGCTTCCTGCCGGACCGCTATGTCATCGGGACCTGCCCGCACTGCGGCTACGCCGCCGCCCGGGGCGACCAGTGTGAGAACTGTACACGTGTCCTGGACCCCGCCGACCTGATCCGCCCGCGCTCCGCCGTCTCCGGCTCGGAAGACATCGAGATCCGGCCCTCCAAGCATCTCTTCCTCCGGCAGAGCCTGTTCGCCGATCGGCTGCGGGTCTGGATCGAGGACAAGAAGGCGACCTGGCCGCTGCTTGTCACCTCCATCGCGCTCAAATGGCTGGAAGAGGGGCTGCAGGATCGGGGGATCACCCGGGACCTGGAATGGGGCGTGCCGGTCAACGCCGACGAGTGGGGCCCCAACCCCGAGGGCCGGCTCCCCGATGTCGAGGGACTGAAGGGCAAGGTCTTCTATGTCTGGTTCGACGCGCCGCTCGGGTACATCGGCGCGACCCGGGAGTGGGCGGACGCGACGGGCGGGGACTGGGAGCGCTGGTGGCGCGGCGAGGCCGCCGCGGACGTGACCTACGTCCAGTTCATGGGCAAGGACAATGTGCCCTTTCACACCGTGGGCTTCCCCTGCACCCTGATCGGCGTCAATGAGCGGCTGGGCCCGGACGGCGCCTGGACGCTGACCTCGAACACGCCCTGGAAGCTGGTCGATCGGCTGAAGGGCTTCAACTGGCTGGACTATTACGGGGGCCGGTTCTCCACCTCCCAGCAGCGCGGGGTCTTCATGGACCAGGCCCTGGAGCTCCTGCCGCCGGACTACTGGCGCTGGTGGATTATCGCCAATGCGCCTGAGGGGTCCGACGCAAGCTTCCTCTGGGAGCAGTTCCAGGCGCAGATCAACGCCGACCTGGCGGATGTTTTCGGGAATTTCGTCAACCGCATCCTGCGCTTCACCGAAAGCCGGTTCGAGGGGAAGGTCCCCGAGGGCGGGGAAGAGGGGCCGCTGGAGGCCCGGCTGCGCGCCGACGTGGGCGAGAAGCTGGCCGAGCTGACCGCCCAGCTCGAGGCGCTGGAGATGCGCAAGTCGGCCCAGGCTCTGCGCCAGCTCTGGGTGCTGGGCAACCAGTACCTGACCGAGGCGGCTCCCTGGACGGCGGTGAAGACCGGTCGCGATCGGGCGGCGGTCTCCGTTCGGATGGGATTGAACCTCGTCGCCCTGTTCGCGCGGGTCTCCAGACCCTTCATCCCCTTCACCTGCGAGGTGGTGGCGAATGCGGTGGGCGAGGGTCCCGACGCGTCCTGGCCGGACCCTGCGGCCGCTCTCGATATCCTGCCCCCCGGCCGGGAGGTGAAGGCGCCGGAAGTGCTGTTCCGCAAGATCGAGGCCGAGCAGGTCGAGGCCTGGCGCGCCCGTTTCGGAGGGCCGGAGGCCGGGTGATCTATCGCCCGGTCAGGGCCTCGCGACGGATCTCCTCCTGCGGGGTTATGTCGAGGGCGTCCGGGGCGATCGAATTGTAGGCCGGGGTCTGGTTGAGGTCGATCACCACGCTCCGGTGTCCCTGCCAGATCATGTGCAGGGCGACATAGAGGACGATGGCCAGACCGAGGAAACCCAGCCAGCGGTGGCGCTGCAGGAGGCTGGCGATCCAGGTGGCGGCTATGCCCATCAGCGCAATCGAGAGCAGAAGGCCGACCACCAGCACCCAGACGTGCTCCCGGGCGGCGCCGGCGACGGCCAGGACGTTGTCGAGGGACATGGCGACGTCCGCGAGCAGGATCTGGGTCATGGCCTGACGCATGGTCTTCGGCGCCGGCGTGGTCGTGGGCTCGCCCTCGAACTCGATCCCGGTGGCTTCCTCGAGGGCCTCTGCGGCTTCTGCGGCTTCGGCCTCATGGCCCTCGCGGAGCTCGCGCCACATCTTCCAGCAGACCCAGAGCAGGAGGATACCGCCCGCCAGGAGCAGGCCGATCAGCTGAAGCAGCTGGACCGTGACCACGGCGAGACACAGGCGCAGCACCACCGCAGCGATCAGGCCGTAGAAGATCGCCTTGCGCCTCTGTTCGGCGGGCAGGCCGGCGGCGGCGAGGCCGACGGCCACGGCGTTGTCGCCGGCCAGGGCCGGGTCGATCAGGATCACCTGCCCGAGGGCGATCAGGGCTTCGGCGGAGGGGAGCGCAAGGTCCATCATGCCCTCTTCTGGCGCGCGTCGGTTTCGGGGGCAACCTTGCGATGCTTGCCGCCGGGGGCGCCGGGCGGCAAGGTGAGCGCAGTCC
>JBJTEN010000107.1:0-3911 GCA_046092925.1 Phenylobacterium sp.
ATGCCCTGGCCGCAGCCCCAGATGTCCTTCCAGGCCTTGGCCTCGGTATTGCCGCCCGAGCCGAAGTTCATCTTCGAGGGATCGGCCTCGGGCAGGTTTTCCGGGTCCAGGCCCGCCCGCTCGATGGAGGGCCGCAGATAGTTGCCGTGCACGCCTGTGAAGAGGTTCGAGTAGACGATGTCTTCGCCCGAGCTCTCGACGATCATGTCCTTGTAGCCCTGGACGGCGTTGGCCTCCTTCGTGGCGATGAAGGCCGAGCCCACATAGGCCAGGTCCGCGCCCATGGCCTGGGCGGCCAGGATGGAGCGCCCGCAGGCGATGGAGCCCGACAGGGCGATCGGCCCGTCGAACCACTGGCGCAGCTCCTGCATCAGGGCGAAGGGCGACAGCCCGCCCGCATGGCCGCCGGCGCCGGCCGCGACGGGGATCAGGCCGTCGGCGCCCTTCTCGATCGCCTTGCGGGCGAACTTGTCGTTGATCACGTCGTGCAGGATCACCCCGCCCCACGAGTGGATCTCCGCGTTCATCTCGGGGTTGGCGCCCAGCGAGGTGATGACCAGCGGAACCTTGTACTTCTTGCAGAGGGCCACATCCTCATCGAGCCGGTTGTTCGTCTTGTGGACGATCTGGTTCACGGCGAAGGGCGCGGAGGGCCGGTCGGGGTTCTTGCGGTCCCAGTCGGCCAGCTCCTCGGTGATCCGCGCCAGCCACTCGTCCAGCTGGCTGATCGGCCGGGCGTTCAGCGACGGGAAGGAGCCGACAATGCCCGCCTTGCACTGGGCGATGACCAGGTCGGGTCCGGAAATGATGAACAGCGGCGAGGCGATGACGGGCAGGCGCAGGCGCTGGGAAAGAATGGGAGGCAGGGCCACGGGCGAATTCCTGTTCTGAGACCTGAATGTTTACAGCGTACGATAAACCGCCGGTGGAGAAAACCCCCGGGGGCGCCGGCGACCGGCCGGTCGCTATACTAACCCTCCCGCCAGCGGGGGAAAGGGGGAGCCGCGCCAACGGGGCTTGAGCCCCTCACCCGGCTCCGCCGACAGCTCCCCCTCGGGGGAGCAATTCAGCGCTCTCTCATTCCTCCCCCCAGGGGGAGATGGACCGCGAATGCGGGCCGGAGGGGGTCAACGGCCGCGCCGCCGGGAACTGGACGCCGCCGCGACAGCCTGTCAAACCTGCGCCGGGAACGCGGCCTGCGAGGCCGCCGAGGGGAAAGTCATGGGAATGGACGTGCAAGGGACCTGTGATCCCCGCTTCGAGGCCGTCCGTCAGGCCTTCGCCGGCAACCTAGAGAGCGGCCTCGACGTGGGCGCGTCCTTCGCCGCCACGGTGAACGGGGCGTTCGTGGTCGACATCTGGGGCGGCTTCGCCGATCCGGCCAAGACCCGCTCCTGGGAGACCGACACCCTGGTCAACGTCTACTCGACGACCAAGACCATGACCGCCCTCACCGCCCTTCTCCTCGCCGACCGGGGCGAGCTCGATGTCCACGCCCCCGTGGCGAAGTACTGGCCGGAGTTTGCCCAGAACGGCAAGGCCGCCGTCACCGTCGCCCAGCTCCTGGCGCACTCGGCGGGCCTCTCCGGCTGGAAGGAACCCCTCTCCAAGTCCGACCTCTACGACTGGGACAAGGTCACCACCCTGCTGGCCGCCCAGGCGCCCTTCTGGGAGCCGGGAACGGCCCCCGGCTATCACGCCCTGACCCAGGGCTATCTGGTGGGCGAGGTCGTTCGCCGCATCACCGGGGCCAGCCTCGGGACCGTCTTCCGGACCGAGATCGCCGAGCCCCTGGGCGCCGACTTCCACATCGGCCTGCCCGCCAGCGAGGACCACCGCGTCGCCGAGCTGATCCCGCCCCCCCGCGGCGGGGCCATCGAGGACGGGGCCATGTCCGAGCTCACCGCCAACATGGCCACCAATCCAGGCATCGACGTCCGTGAGACCCGCACCCGCGCCTGGCGTGCGGCGGAGATCCCCGCCGCCGGCGGCCACGGCAACGCCCGCGCCATCGCCCGGGTCCATTCCATCCTCGCTAATGGCGGGGAGGTGGATGGCCGGCGCTACCTCTCCGAGGCCGGCTGCCGCCGGGCCCTGGAGCTGCAGGTCGAGGGGCATGACAGGGTGCTCAACACTCCCGCCCGCTTCGGCCTCGGCTTCGGCCTGGCCGGCGGGGTCCTGCCGACGCCCAACGCCAGCGTCCTCTACTGGGGCGGCTATAGCGGCTCCCTGGCGGTCATCGACATGGAGAACCGGGCGGCCTTCGGCTACGCCATGAACCGGATGGAATCGACCACGACGGGCGACGTCCGCGGGGTCGGCCTGGTCATGGGCATGTGGGGCGCCCTGGCGGGCTGAGCCCCTTCCAAAGGAGGAACATCCATGGACCTGAACTGGTTTGCCATCCTGGCTGCGGCCCTGAGCGCCTTCCTCCTCGGCGGGCTCTGGTACTCGGTCCTTTTCGCCAGGCCCTGGCAAAGGTCGGCCGGTGTGAGCGACGAACAGATCCGGGCCAGCAATCCGGTTGTTCTCTTCGGTGGAGCCTTCGTCCTGTCCCTGGTCGCCTCCGCCGCCTTCGCCGTCTTCCTCGGGCCGGAGATCAACCTCGCCACCGGCGCCCTCTACGGGTTCACCGCCGGCCTGTGCTGGGTCACCGCCTCACTCGGTATCACCTACCTTTTCGAGCGCCGCCCCCTGGTCCTCTTCCTGATCAACGGCGGATATCAGACCCTGCAATACACCCTGATCGGCGCCATCCTCGGCGCCTGGCGGTAAAGGGCCCGCACGGGCCAAGGAGACGTCAGCATGAGCCTTGAGGTGCACGGGACCTGCGATCCCCGGTTCGAAGGCGTCCGCAAGACCTTCGCCGGCAACCTGGAGAGCGGGGCCGACGTCGGCGCCTCCTTCGCCGTCACCATGAACGGCGAGATGGTCGTCGACCTCTGGGGCGGCTGGGCCGACGAGGGCAGGACCCGGCCCTGGGAGACCGACACCCTGGTCAACGTCTATTCGACCACCAAGACCATGACGGCCCTCACCGCCCTCCTCCTCGCCGACCGCGGCCAGCTCGATGTCCACGCCCCCGTCGCCAGGTACTGGCCGGAATTCGCCGCCAACGGGAAGTCCGCCGTCACCGTCGCCCACCTGATGAGCCATTCCTCGGGTCTGTCCGGCTGGAAGGAGCCCCTCACCGTCGAGGACCTCTACGACTGGGAGAAGGTCACCGCCCTCCTAGCCGCCCAGGCGCCCTTCTGGGAGCCGGGGACCGCCCCGGGCTATCACGGCATGACCCAGGGCTTCCTGGTGGGCGAGGTGGTGCGCCGCATCACCGGCGCCAGCCTCGGGACCGTCTTCCGCACAGAGATCGCCGAGCCCCTGGGCGCCGACTTCCACATCGGCCTGCCCGCCAGCGAGGACCACCGGGTCGCCGAGCTCATCCCGCCCCCGCCGGGCCAGGGCATGGCCGAGGGCGACGACCTGCCCGAGCTCACCGCCAACATGTCCAACAATCCCCGGGTCGAGGTGTCCGAGACGCGCACCCGCGCCTGGCGCGGCGCCGAGATCCCCGCCGCCGGCGGCCACGGCAACGCCCGCGCCATCGCCCGGGTCCACGCCATCCTCGCCAATGGCGGCGAGGTGGACGGCCGCCGCGACCTCTCCGAGGCCGGCTGCCGCCGCGCCCTGGAGCTGCAGATCGAGGGTCAGGACCTGGTCATGCACATCCCCGCCCGTTTCGGCCTCGGCTTCGGCCTCGCCGGCCCCACCCAGCCCGCGCCCAACCCCAACACCATCTTCTGGGGCGGCTACGGCGGGTCCCTCGCCATCATCGACATGGATGCCCGGACGTCGTTCGGCTACGCCATGAACCGCATGGCCCCCACCCCCACCGGCGACCTGCGCGGATTCGGCCT
>JBJTEN010000108.1:0-8279 GCA_046092925.1 Phenylobacterium sp.
GGCGAAGTGCCGCCACAGGAGCAGGCAGCCGGGACGCCGGGCCTGCAATTCGGCTGTCAGCCGCCGGGCGCGGGTGCGGGAGGCCTCGTCGGTCTTCCCGAGGGCGGCGGCCTCCGGATACATCCGGTCCAGGTCCGCCAGGCTGATGCGCCGGGCGAGGCCCTCGAAGGCGGCGGCCTCGGCCTCCGGCGAGGGCTCGGTCCCGGCGGCGTTCAGCTCTTCCACCAGGGCCCGGATCCAGGGGTCGGCGTCCATGGCGGCGCCGATCAGGAGGCCCATCTGGTAGCCCCAGTCGCCGAAATGGGCGTCGCCGATCGTTTCGTCGCCCCGAAAGCGGTGAATGCGCTTCAGCGACTCGCCGATGATGGACGAACGCAGGTGACCCACATGCATGGGCTTGGCCACGTTCGGGCCGCCATAGTCGATCAGGATGCGGCGCGGCGTGGCGACAGGCTCTGCGCCCAGCCGGGGGTCGGTGGCGATCTCGCCCGCCCGGGCCGACAGGGCGGCGTCGGACAGGCGGAGGTTGATGAAGCCCGGCCCGGCGACCTCGATCCCGGAGAACTCGGGCGCGCTTCCGAGGATGGCCGCCACCTCGGCCGCGATCTCTCTCGGGTTGCGGCCGACCCGCTTGGCCGCCGCCAGGGCGCCATTGCACTGGAAGTCTGCAAGGTCGGGCCGGTCGGAGGGCGTGGCGCGGGCCAGCTCAACGGGTAGCCCAAGCGTCCCGAACGCCCCGGCGAGGCGCTGGTCAATCGCCCGCAGGAACCCGCTCATCGGGGAGTCCGGCCGCCTGTGGCTGCAGTCTGAGACCCGGCGTCCAGGCGGAAGCGCTTTCCCTGCCGGTTGAAGTCGGCCATGGCCGGGGTCACGTCAAAGCCAACCAGAATCTCGAAGTTGGATCCCGAGGTGGTGAGGGTCGCCCGGGGGATGACGATGCCGTCGATCCTGTCCACGGCGTAAAGCCGGTCCTCTCCAGGCTGGAAGCGAACAGGCAGGTCGAAATAGGCCTTCTCAAGGACCGTCCGGTTGCGCTGGGTCACAGCGACCCAGTAGCGGTAGGTCTTGTTGTCTCCCGTCGCCCGCGGGCCCTTTCCGACGGCGAACAGCACGTCCATGACAACTGTGATCGGCTCATTGTCCTTGTAGGCGCAGCCGGCGGAGATCTTCTGGATTTCCCCAGACCAGACGACCTCGGCGGAGGCCTCTCGCCCGCCGGCGAACTCCACATATCGTCCGGCGTCGTAGAGAACCTTCACGAAGGGACAGGGCCCGGCGTTGCGAAGCTGGGGCAGGGGCGCCTGGGTGTCCCCGAACTCGGCGTCGCGCTGGCGCTTGCGCGCCGCATCGTCGGACTGTTGCTCGTCCGGGCTGCGACGGGACTGGGCCAGGGCGTCGGTCGCCGGGACGGCGAAGGCGCAGGCGAGGAGGAAGGCGGCGATCAGGGAGCTCTTGCGCATCGGGTCGTCCGGCAGGCGTCGCGCGGAAGGCGCGGCGAGGCCCCCTGATACTGGCTAAAGATTACGGCTGCAACGCGGCCGGTCAGACCCTAGATAGGGGACATGACAGATGTCGCCGCCAAGCCTCCCCTCCTGAGGGTCCGCCTCGCCGCCCCCAGGGGCTTCTGCGCCGGTGTCGACCGGGCCATCCAGGTGGTGGAGGCCACGCTCGAGCGCTTTGGCGCGCCCGTCTTTGTACGCCACGAGATCGTCCACAACCGGCATGTGGTCTCGCGCCTCAGGGACCTCGGCGCGGTGTTTGTCGAGACCCTGGAGGAGTGCCCGGACGACCGGCCGGTCGTCTTCTCGGCGCACGGCAGTCCGCGCTCGGTGACGGAGGGGGCCAGGGCGCGCGGGATGACCTATCTGGATGCGACCTGCCCGCTGGTCTCCAAGGTGCATGTGGAGGCCGCCAGGCACCACGCGGCGGGTCGCCAGGTTCTGCTGATCGGGCATGCAGGTCATCCGGAAGTCATCGGCACCATGGGACAACTTCCCGAGGGCGCCGTGGTTCTCATCGAGACGCTGGAGCAGGCCCTGAGCTTTGTTCCCGACGGATCCGGCGGCGTCGCCTACGTCACCCAGACCACCCTCTCCGTCGACGACACGGCGGAGATCGTCGAGTCCCTGAAGGCGCGGTTCCCGGACATGACCGCACCCCACAGGGACGACATCTGCTACGCTACCACCAACCGGCAGGAGGCTGTGAAGTCCATCGCCGGGGGCTGCGACGTCCTGCTGGTGATCGGTTCCGCGAACTCGTCCAACTCGGTGCGCCTCGTCGAGGTGGGGTTGAAGGCCGGCGCCCCGAAGGCCTTCCTCATCGACGACGCCGACGATCTGGACCTGGCCTGGCTGGACGGGGCCGGGACCGTCGGCGTGACCGCCGGCGCCTCCGCTCCGGAAGACCTTGTCCAGGGCGTGATCGACAAGCTCCGGAGCGCCTACTCCGTCACAGTCGAGGAGATCGGCGCGGCCCGCGAAACCGTCAGCTTCAAGCTTCCCCGCGCCCTCCTCGCCTGAGCCTGCCCGCCGGGGACCGGCGAAGGACCGCGGTGGGCAAGGCCGCCCCGGTCCCGACCCACGGCGACGCCGGCTTGCGCCGCCTCGAGGAACTGGCTTGACCCGGCTCCCCGCCTCGACCAATCCGGGCGCATGGCCGTCTATACCGACATCACAGACGAGGAACTGGCGACCCTGCTCGCCGATTTCGACCTCGGCGCGCCCCTGTCTCTGAAGGGCGTGGCGGAAGGTGTCGAGAATTCCAACTTCCTCCTGGAGACCGAGACCGGGCGGTTCATCCTCACCATCTACGAGAAGCGGGTGAGGGCCGATGACCTGCCCTATTTCCTGGACCTTCTGACCTGGCTGGCGGGTCGGGGATTTCCCGGCGCGGCGCCCGTTGCAGACCGGCAGGGGCGCACCCTCAAGGTCGTGCGAGGCAAGCCCGCCGCCATCGTCACCTTCCTGCCCGGACTTTCGGTGCGCCGGCCCAACGCGGCCCATTGCCGCGAGGCGGGCGCGGGACTGGCCTGGCTTCACCTGGCGGCCGACGGCTTCGCCCTGACCCGCGAGAACACCCTGGGCCGGGCGGCCTGGCGGCCTCTCTTTGCATCCCTGGAGGCGGCGGCCGAAGCGCTCAAGCCAGGTCTCGCAGCAACGATTCTCGCCGATCTCGACGCCCTCGACGCCGCCTGGCCCTCGAGCCTGCCCACCGGCGTGATCCACGCGGACTTCTTCCCGGACAATGTCTTTTTCCGGGGCGAGGCCTTCGCGGGGGCCATCGACTTCTATTTCGCCTGCAACGACCTGCTGGCCTACGACATCGCCATCGCCCTGAACGCCTGGTGCTTCGAGGCGGACGGCAGCTTCAACGTGACCAGCGCGCGAGCCCTGGTCGCGGGTTACGAGTCCCGAAGGCCGCTGACCCCGGCCGAGCGCGCCGCACTGCCCATTCTGGCCCGGGGGGCGGCCATGCGCTTCTTCCTGACCCGGCTGGCCGACTGGGGGCCCGTCCCGGAGGGGGCCCTCGTCCGGCCCAAGTCACCGCTCGAGTACGAACGCAAGCTGGCCGTGCACAGGGAGTCCGCAGACCTGTTGCTCTTCGGCCGGGGCGCATGACCCCGGACGTCGTGATCTATACCGATGGCGCCTGCTCAGGGAATCCGGGGCCCGGCGGCTGGGGGGCGGTCCTCCTGTGGGGCGACCACGAGCGCGAGCTCTGCGGCGGCGACCGGGCGACAACCAATAATCGCATGGAACTGATGGCCGCCATCCGCGCTCTGGAGGCGCTGAAGCGGCCCTGCCGGGTCGAGCTTCACACCGACAGCCAGTACCTGCGGACCGGCGTCACGGAGTGGCTGCGGAACTGGAAGGCGCGCGGCTGGAAAACCGCAGATCGAAAGCCGGTGAAGAACGAGGACCTCTGGCGGCGGCTCGACGAGGCCCGGCAACGCCATGAGGTCCAGTGGCGCTGGGTGAAGGGCCACAATGGCCATGACCTGAACGAACGCGCAGACGCCCTGGCCCGGCGGGGCCTGTCGGAAGGTCCCTTCGAGCCTTGACGGCGCACCGCAGCTCAAGAGATAGTTGCACATACAACTATCAGAAGGCAGGGCATGGAAGCCGAGATTCGCACCCGGGCGGCGGCGCCTCCCCACCTGGAGCTTCTCCACGCCCTTGAAGCGGCGGCGGACGCCCTGCGCGCGGCGACCGAGGCCCGGCTGCCGCGGGGCCTTTCCCAGACCCAGTTCGCGGTGCTCCGGGACTTCCTCAGGTTCGGGGACGGCGCCGCCCCGGCGGAGATCGCCACGCGCCTGCGGCTGAGCCGGGGCGCGGTGACCCACCTGCTCCAGAAGATGGAGGCGAGGGGCTGGCTCCGGCTGACCGGCGATGACCGGGACGGGCGGCGCAAGCAGGTCTTCCTGACCCCGAACGGCGCCCGCGCGGCGCGCGAGGCGGTCGCCGCCCTCCGCCCCGGCATGGACCGCCTCAAGAATGATTTGAATGACAACTATCTTCGTGACGGCCTCGCCTTCCTGCGTGACCTGGGCCGTCGGCTCGACGCTCTCAGCGACGGCGACGGACCGTCAGGATCGCACCCCGCACCCCGGTGACCTCGACCTCGGCCTCGGCCGCCAGGGCGCCGCCGCCCTCCAGTTCGGCCGCCCACTCCTTGCCGTCGAGCGCGACCCGGCCCTCGCCGTGATGGAAGGCGGAGACGCTTCGGGCGCTCTGGCCGATGAGGCGGGAGGAGGTGTCATTGATGTCCCCCGGCGCGGCGGCCCCGCCCCGTGGAAAGAATCGCCGGGCGCCGAAGGTCGTAACCAGGGTCAGGACCGCGAAGAGGGCGGCCTGTCCCGTCCAGCCCGGATCGAGGATCAGGGCGACGAGGGCGACGGCGCCCGCCGAGGCGGCGGGCCAGAGGAGCCAGCCTGTACCCGTCGCGGCCTCGATGGCGAGCAGCGCCACGGCGAGTCCGCCCCAGAACCAGAATGGCTGGGCGGCGAGGAGTTCCAGCAGGGCCGCCATTTCAGCCTCCCTGGGCGCCCCCGCGGGCGCCGGTCAGGAGTTCGGATACGCCGGCGATGGAGCCGATGATGGAGGACATCTCCGCGGGCACGATGACGGTCTTCTGCTGCGGGCTCTCCGCCAGCCTGGCGAAGGCGTCGACGTAGCGCTGGGCGATGACGTAGTTGATCGCATTGACGTCGCCCTTGGCGATGGCGTCAGAAACCATGCGCGTCGCTTCGGCCTCGGCCTCGGCGGAACGCTCCCGCGCCTCGGCGTCCCGGAAGGCGGCTTCGCGCCGGCCCTCGGCCTCGAGGATGGCCGCCTGCTTGGCGCCCTCGGCCCGGGCGATAGCGGCCTGTTTCTCGCCGTCCGCCTCGGTGATCACCGCCCGCCGCTCGCGCTCGGCCTTCATCTGGCGGGCCATGGCGTTGGAGATGTCCGGCGGCGGCAGCAGGTCCTTGATCTCGATACGCGCCACCTTGACGCCCCAGGGACTGGTGGCCTCGTCGATGACGGCGAGCAGGCGGGTGTTGATCTGGTCGCGCTGGCTGAGCACCTCGTCCAGCTCCATATTTCCCACGACGGTGCGCAGGTTGGTCATGGATAGCTGGGTGATGGCGTAGTCGAGATTGGTCACCCGGTAGGCGGCCGAGGCGGCGTCCATCACCTGGATGAAGACGATGGCGTCGACCTGGACCGTCACGTTGTCCTTGGTGATGACTTCCTGGCGGGGCACGTCGAGGACCTGCTCCATCATGTTGATGCGGGCGCCGATGGTCTCGACGAAGGGCGTCAGGATGTTGATGCCGGGCTTGAGGGTCCGCACGTATCGGCCGAAGCGCTCGACCGTGAACTCGCGGCCCTGGGGAACGATCTTGATGGTCGACAGCACGACCACGAGAGCGAGAATTACAAGAAGTCCGACCGTCAGCAGCGGAAACATGACATTCTCCAGAGGGCTCTTATGACTCTAGGTATTGGACGACCGAATTGAAACAGGCGCGGCCCCTTGATCACCACAGTGTGTCGCCCTGGCCGGCTCTGGGCCGGGCATGGGCCCTGGGGGTCGGCCTCCTGCTGGCGCTCTGCCTGACCTCGGCCCCCGCGCAGGCCGCCGCCAGCAGCACGGCCCCGGCCCGGTCTCCCGCCTTCGACGCCCGGAAGCCGGAAGATCTCATCGCGCTTCTGGCGGCGATGGACGCCCGGGCCGAGGTCGCGCGGCGCGCCCAGGGCCAGATCTTCCTGACCGTGACCACACCCGGGGGTGTCTTCGGGGCCCAGATGGTCGGATGCGATGAGGCGTTCGCCAGCTGCAAGGCCATCGCCCTCTACAGCGCCTTTTCCCGCCGGACCGTGAACATGGCGCAGATCAACGACTACAACCGGAGTCAGCTCACCTGCAGGGGCATCATGACCCCGACCGGAGAGCCCAGCGTCATGTACGCCATTCTCCTCAGCGGCCGGATGAATCGCGACGACCTGAGAGAGCATGTCGGGGTCTGGCAGGGGTGCCTGACCGGCTTCGGCGAGTTCATTCAGGACCCGATCGGATTCCTGTCCCGGCCGCAGGGCTAGGCGGGGGTCGGGGAGGAGCCTCGCCTCCCGGGTCCGCACATCTTTACATTGCTTAGATTTGTGTTAGCTGAGCGGGCGACGCGGGCTGCCGTCGGGGCGCCGTGACCGGGGGACACCACATGCCAACCCAAGCCCATGCCGCCGGTCAGGCGGGCGGTCGAATTCTCTCCATCGACGTGGTCCGCGGCATGGCCGTGCTCGGCATCCTCCTGATGAACATCGTGGCCATGGGCCTGCCCACCTACGCCTATCTCAACCCGATCTATGGTGGAGGAACCACCGGCGCCGACTTCTGGACCTGGGCCGTCAACAACGTCCTGACCGACGGCAAGATGCGCGCCCTTTTCACGATGCTGTTCGGCGCCTCGATGGTCCTGATCGCCGGCCGGGCCGAGGCGGGGTCCGGCCTGGGACCCGGCCAGACCCACTACCGGCGGCTGTTCTGGATGTTCGTGATCGGCATGATTCACGCCTACGTCTTCTTCCTGGGCGACATCCTCGTGACCTACGCCCTTGCCGGGGCCCTGGTCTTTCCCCTTCGCCGGCTGGATCCGCGCCTCCTGATCGGACTGGGCGGCGCCGTCCTCGCCGCTCTGTTCGTGTGGCACTGGAGCGATGCCGGCCAGTTGAACGCCCTCATGGCCGCGGCGAGCGCCCCAGGCGCCGACGAGGCCGTCCGCACCGCCTGGGCGCAGGCTTCCCAGGGCGTCATGGCGCCGCCGGGCTTTTCCGAACAGGAGACCGCCCTGTTCCGCGGCGGATTCCTCGAGGCCCTGGGGGCGCGGGCGCGGGTCGCCTTCCTGCTGCAGGTGACGATTCCCTTCGATGCGGGCCCGGAGGCCGTCGGGCAGATGCTGATCGGCATGGGCCTCTTCCGCCTGGGCTTCTTCTCCCTCGGCTGGTCGACCCGCGCCTACCTCGTCATGATCGTGGTCGGCTACGCCATCGCGGCGCCCTTCGCCGCCCTGCAGACGTGGATGATCCAGGCCGCCGGCTTCGAACCGCTCCGGACCCACGAGCTGATGGTCTGGCAGTCGATCACCCGACCCTTCATCGCTCTGGCCCACGCCTCGGCCCTGCTGCTGATCATCCGCGCCGGCCTCTTGCACAGCCTCATCTCGCGGCTGGAGGCGGCGGGGCGCATGGCCTTCACCAACTATCTGATGACCTCGGTGATCACGAGCCTGGTCTTCTGCGGCTATGGCCTGGGCCTCTACGGCCACCTGTCCCGCGCCGAGCAACTGTGGGTGGTGGCCGGCGTCTGGACCCTGATCCTCCTCTGGAGTCGCCCCTGGCTGGCCCGCTTCCGCTACGGCCCCCTCGAATGGATCTGGCGCTCCCTCGTCCAGTGGAAGCGACAGCCCTTCCGGAAGGCAACGGCCTGAGGTGACCTCAGGCCGGGGCCTTGGGGCAGGCTTCAAGTTTCGGCGTTCGGGCGCAGAGAAGACGAAGGTGCTCACCCGAGGTCGGGCGCCCCTTCTCCGACGCCTGCCGAAACAGCTTCGCCGCCTGGGCCTCGTCCTTCGGGACGCCAAATCCGCTCAGGTAGAGAATCGCGAGACTTTCCATGGCCAAGGGGTCGCCTTGGTCTACACCCCTTCGCCACCACTGCACCGCGGCTTTGGTATCCTTGGGAACGCCGTCGCCACGATATAGGAGTGACGCCAATTGTAGCTGGGCCTGGACGTGGTC
>JBJTEN010000109.1:0-10072 GCA_046092925.1 Phenylobacterium sp.
CCTGGGTGCCTTCGCGGCCTCCCGGCCCCCCGCACGGGCGGCGGGCCCACCCGGGCCACCATCCGGGGCTGGCGGCGCGCCCGCGTGCTCACCGGGCGGGGCGCCCGCCAGGGGGGCTGCGACTGAAAGCGTCCGGGCGACCCGGATCTTCAGGCCCTGATGCTCGACCTCGATCTCCGAGAGTCCCGTGTCGTTCAGGATTCCAGCGAGCCGGCGGATCAGCCGGGCGTCTATCTGTTCTGCGGGAGCCTTTGGACTGGACGGCATTTGGAGATCCTGTGCTTCGTCGTCTGGCGACCGCAGATGGGGCGGACGTCCCGACCTTCTATCGAACCCGAGCCGGTGCGAACATGGGCTGACGCCCCCGTGCGGACACAACGGCGTGAAGCCGGCGCCGGACGCACGCCGACACGCCTCCGGCGCAGCGTGAACCAGCTGAATCCGGAATCGCCGTCTTGTAACGGTGGCCGGCAGGGGTCACAAGCAGGGCATGACCCTGACCCTGGTCCTCAATGGAGAGACGCGCGTCGTAGACGATGTCCGCACGGTTGCGGACCTGGTGGCGGGGCTCGGCCTGGATCCGCGAAAGGTCGCGGTGGAGCGGAACCTCGAGATCGTTCCCCGGACGCTCTACCCCACGACCGGCCTCGTCGACGGGGACAGGATCGAGATCGTCCACTTCATAGGCGGAGGCTGAAATGTCGGATCAGCAGGCGACAGAGGCGGCGGATCCGGATGTCTGGTCAGTGGCGGGCCGCACCTTCCGGTCGCGCCTCATTGTCGGCACGGGCAAGTACGCCGACTACGCCCAGAACGCCGCCGCCGCCGAAGCGGCGGGCGCTGAGATCGTCACCGTCGCCCTGCGGCGGGTGAACCTCTCTGATCCCGGCAAGCCCATGCTGGCGGATTTTGTGAAGCCGGACCGTTTCACCTACCTGCCCAATACGGCGGGCTGCTACACGGGCGAGGATGCGGTCCGGACCCTGCGCCTCGCCAGGGAGGCCGGGGGCTGGAACCTGGTGAAGCTGGAGGTTCTCTCCGACACCCCGCACCTCCTGCCCGACATGGAGGAAACCCTTCGCGCGCTGAAGATGCTCGTCGCCGACGGCTTCGAGGTCATGGTCTACTGCAGCGACGACCCCGTCTATGCACGCAAGCTGGAGGATGCTGGCGCGGCGGCCATTATGCCGGCGGCGGCGCCCATTGGATCGGGCCGGGGAATCCAGAACACGCTCAACCTGGGATTGATCATCGAGCAGTCCAAGGTTCCGGTCCTGGTGGACGCCGGCGTGGGCACCGCGTCGGACGCCGTGATCGCGATGGAGATGGGATGCGACGCCGTCCTGATGAACACCGCGATCGCCGAGGCCAGGAACCCTATCCTCATGGCGGAAGCCATGAAGCATGCCGTCATCGCCGGACGCCAGGCCTTCCTCGCCGGGCGGATGGCCGAGCGCAGGTACGGCGACCCGTCTTCGCCCTTGGCCGGTCGCATCTGAATGACGCCGGGTCCTGACGGAACCGGGAGGGGCCGCCCGGGATTGGCCAAGCGGATGGACATCGTTTCCGACGGTTCTCCGGGGAGGTGGTTGCCCTGTGGGGTGACAGGACCTGAAGCGGGGCCGGGGCCATGAAGCTCCCGATCGGCAAGCCCTGGTTCGGACCTCGTCGGTCCGGCTTCGGCGTCTCTCCCACGACCGGTCAGGGCTGGGCCTGCGTCGGGATCTACGTCCTCGCCATGGCCCTGATCCCGACAATCATGGGACGGGATCTGCGCGGGACCGAGGCGCTCGGAACCTTGGCCTCGCTCCTGGGCTGCACCGCTCTTCTGCTGGGTGTGGCCTGGCTGAAGATGGACAGGTCCGGTCCCAAGCAAGGGCCGCAGGCCGAGGACTGAAGCTCAGCCCGCAGAAACCCGGGCGACGTCAAGCTCGGGGTCCAGGCCCACGGCCTGCATCAGGTCAGCTCGCCTCGGTCCGGCCTTGGGCGGATAGACCTCCGCCTTCGCCGCCCTCGGGGTCATCCAGTGCATCAGGACCTTGCCGAGGTTGAGGGGGCGCTTGAGCCAGTCGGAGGGATGCTCAAGCATGTGAAAGCCGCGCAGGGCGGACCGCAGCAGGTCTGGGTCCGAGCGGATGGCGATGGCGACGCCATCCTCGGCGAAGCTCTTCAGGATGCGGCTGCGCAGGCCGGGGCGATGGCTCGGGTCCAGCGCCTGCCTGGCGCGGCGGACAGCCGCCCGGTCATCCTTCTGCATGGTGTCGAAGAAGGGGAGAATCTCGCGCTTGAGCCCCGCCTCGTAGGCCAGGAGTCGCGCCGCTGGATCACTTGTCCCTTGAAGGGCGTCGCGCAGAAGGGTGGCGCTGACTGCAGCGAAGGCGCAACCCCGACCGTAGAGGGGGTTGGTGCGGATCAGGCTGTCTCCCACGGCAAAGAAGCCCAAAGTCGCCGCCTCGCCATCCGATACAAGGCTGCGCCAGCGGCTCTTCAGGTCTCCCATCCCGTAGACCTTACTGACCGCCTCGGTCCGGTCGTCGTCCAGCCAGGGACGCATGCCCGGGATCTCGCGGCAGATGGCGTCGAACATGGCCGGGTCGACGATCGTCTTCCGGATCTCAAGTTCGATCTCCGGCACGCAGAGGGTGAGGGAGAAGCAGCCGTTGTCCGCAGGGAAGACGCCGAACTTGATGAAGCCGAGGTCGCCGGTGGCGGGCGCTCCGCCCCTCGGCGGTTCGACCTGGCCATCTCTGAGGCGGTAGTGGCGCGTGAAATAGAGGATCCCCGCATCCTCTGCGGTCTCGCTCACCCGAACGCCGAGATCGGCCGGCTGGTCGAAGGCCGAAGACGTGCGGCCGCTGGCGTCGACAACCAGGTCGGCCTCGATCCTCTCTCCGCCCCGCAGCCTGACGCCTGTGACCCGGATCGGGGCCTCGCCCGAGGCCTCGAGACCTTCGATGAAGGCCTCGCTGCGGATCTCGACGTTCGGCATGGCCTCGACATAGCGCCGGATGACCAGTTCGAGGGTGGTTCGCTGGCTTGTGAGGACCACCAGGTCGGCGTCCTCCGGGCGGGGGACCCAGCGCTTGCGGTGGCGGTCCGTCAGCATGCCCTCCAAGCCGAGTTCCCGGCAGCCTGCGGCGTTCAAGGCTTCCAGGAGGGCAGGGTGTTCGTCACGGATGATGCCGCGCAGCCTTGCGAGGAAGGCGTGGCTGTGGCGCAGATGGGTGACGCCCCGGTGGGCCCATCCGGTGAAGGCTTCGTCAGCGTCCCCGGACGGCGGCGGCGGGTCCCGGTCCAACAGGGTGACCCTGCGACCGGTCGGCGCCAGGGCCAGGGCGGTCCAAAGGCCGGCCATGCCGGCTCCGATTACGGCGACGGTTTCAGTCATGTCATCCTGGCGTCTTCAATGGCCCCTGGCGGGCGGCGTCGATTGCGGTCTTCAGGGCCTCCAGGTCGGCGCCGGGGATCAGTCGATCTCCGACGATGAAGGCGGGAGTCCCTTCGATCCGGAGGGATTCAGCCAATCGACGCGTATCGGCGAGATGACGGGTAATCGACTCATCCCGAAGCGCTGCGGACAGCGCACCAGGTCGGATCCCCGCCGCCTGAGCCAGACGGGCGATGGTGGCCTCGTTGAGGTTTCGTTCCTCCATCAGCGCCTGATGGAAGTCCAGACCGGCTGCACGTCCGGCCGGAGTCAGGGCGGCGCGGGCGGCAAGGTCCGAGGCGCCGCCGAAGATCGGAAATTCCTTCAGGACCAGACGGATATCCTTGTTCTCCTGCACCAGTTCGGCCAGTTCGGGGGCGATCGTCTTGCAGTAGCCGCAACGGTAGTCATAGAACTCCACAACGGTGATCTTCCCGCCTGGATTGATCACGACATCGCGGGGATCCCGTTCCAGCGCCGTCCTGTTCGCGGCGATCGCCTTCCGGGCGTCGTCAGACTGCTGGGCGAGCTGCTTTTCCTGAAGGCGGGTCGCCATCTCCTCCAGAATCTCGGGATTCGACAGCAGGTAGCTGCGCACCGAGTCTCCCAGGACCATGTCGAAGGCCTTCTGACATCCTCCGAGGAGAACGCTGCAGGACAGGACGGCGGCGAGGACGGCTTTTCTCATGCGGGCAACATAGGGGGGTCTGAGGCAGTGTGAAGGTCTCGCGAGCGGGAATCCGGGCTGAGCGGGGCCTTGCGCTCTTCACCTCCCGCCAAAGACTCGTCCTCCTCACCGGACACGGGCTCAAGGAGGGGGTCAACCGCCGCCCCGCCCTCCGCGAACCTGACGATCCCCTTCTGTTGCGAGCACGATGTCATTGGCCCGTCGCCATTCGGGGGTGTTCCGCTCCAGCAGATCCCTGGCCCTGAGGGCGAAGATTAGGGCCTGTCTGCGGTCTCCCTCGATGTAATTGTACTCGGCGGTGGCGTAGCGGGCGAGACCATCTCGCTTGCGGGCGTCGTAGGCCTGAGCCAGAAGCCTCCAGGCGACGGAGTTCTGCTCATCCTGGCTGAGGGCCTTCTTGAGCTCGTTGATGCCTTCGTCGATCTTGGCTTCGTCGGGCAGGGCGATGAGCGTCTGGCCGAGGTTGACCCTCAGCAGCGGACCGTCCGGCTTCAACGCCACGGAGCGACGCTGCGGCGCCTCTGCCTCCGCCGTCCGCCCGAACTCGAAGAGAATCTGCCCCTTCAGCTCCCAGAGGTACGGATTCTCCGGCTGCTCGGCCAGAAGGGCGTCGATCAGCTTGAGCGCCCTGTCGGGCTCCTTGAGCTGATACTGGGCGATGGCGCAGGCGTAGCGTGCAGGGAAGTCGGCCTTGGGATCGGCGCACTTCACCACGGCGACGCTGGGGTTCAGAAAGCCCTCGAGCTTGGCCTTCATGATCTGGTGGCGCCGGACGTTCTCGGGATCGTCCGGGGCGTCCCGGTGGTTCATCCGCTCCACCCGCGCGCGCAGGGCCTCGATCCGGCTTGAGCTCAGCGGGTGGCTCCTGAAATAGGAGAACCTCCGCGCCTCCGAAAACACCTCCTGGTACCGGAAATTGTCGAAGAAGTTCACAAGCCCCCGACCCGAAAGCCCGGCCGCCTCGAGATAGGAGGCGCCGGCCTGATCCGCCCGGCTCTCCTGCTCCCGGCTGAACCCCATCGCTCCGAGAGTGCCGAAGAAGCTGGCGTTTGAAGCCAGGACGGCCCCGGCTTCCACGTTCCCCGCCAGGGCGGCGAGGACCCCGAGGCCCATCGTGAGCAGGAACGGCCTCATCCCGGCCTGCGTCATTTCCCCTGAGCGCGCGGAATGGCCTCCGGCGAGGTGGGCCACTTCGTGGGCGATGACCCCTTGGAGCTCGTTCGGCGATTTCGATTCCAGGATCAGGCCTGTGAAGATCCCCATGGTTCCGGGCCCTGCGAAGGCGTTCAGGTCCCTGGAGCCGATCAGCAGGATCCGAATCGAGTCGGATTCCAGTCCGGCGACCCGGAACAGGGGCTCCGAGTACACCCTGAGGGTCTCTTCGATCTCGGTGTCCCGGATCAGGGTTATCGCCGCGCCCTGGGCGCGAGCCGACCCTGGCGACAGGATGGGGCCGACAAGGGCCGCAAGGCCAAGACCTATCGCCAGAATCCGACCAGGGTTCAGGTGGTGGCGGCCGCTCATGGCCAGACTCCTCGAATGCCGCCCCCAGGCAGGCTAACCCGTCAGCCCCGTCGCCACCAGCCCCTGCGGGGTTGTTCCGGCGGCGCGACGATTTCGGCCGGATCCGGCGCACGCGGTGCAGGGGGTGCAGCCGCATCCGGGGTCGGCGCCGACACCGGCGCAGGTGTGACCTCCACGGGCTCGGCATCCTGAGCGACGGGCGCTTCAGGCGCCGCTTCGGCGGACCGCGCCCGGCTGCGTCGGGCCCTGACAGGCTTGGCCGGCGCCTCTGAGGCCTCCGGGGCAGGCGCGGCGACAGTGTCTTCCGAAACGGTCTGGGTGGGCGTCTCTTCCGTCGACGGGATCACCTCCGCCTCCTGGACCTCTGCCGTGGCCCCGGTCCTGGCGCGGCTGCGACGCGGCCGCCGGCCGGTCTGGACCTCCGCTTCGGGAAGCTCGACCCAGATATCGACCAAGGGGTCCTCGGGCGCCGCCGGAGGCGGGGCCTGGGGCGCTTCGGCAGCGGGTCCGGGCGATCGGTCGGCCGAGCCTCGGGCATCCTGGGACGGGTCAAACCAGATGAAGGGATCATCCTCGTAAGGCACCCAGGGACGCGTCCAGGCGTAAGCGTCCTGTGGCCGGCCCTCATCCCGGGAACGCCGACCACCCCGCCGGCCCCGACGGCGCCTCCGGCCTCCCTGTCCGTCATCTTCGTCTTCCGAGCGGAGATCGCGAGGCGCGTCGCCGATGGGGGGGGCGGCGGCGGAACGGGCCTCCGGCTCCCGCCGGCCGCGCCGTCTGCGCCGACGGCCACGGCGATCGCTGCGACCCTCATCATCGTCGTGATCGTCCTGCGAGGATCTGCCTCCGCGGGGGCGGATCTCCAGGTCATCGTCGTCCCCGCCTTCGAGAACCGCCTCGTCTTCCGTGTCTTCGGGCTCTTCATCGAAGGCCTCGAAGTCTTCGTCCGCCGGCGCGTAGGGCTCGAGGGCCCTGGGCGCCGCCGGGATGTCGGAGGGACGCGCCTGGTCTGCAGTCCGTTCGAGGGAGAAGCCTGCGTGCGGCAGGGTTTCATCGAGGACGACCGAGACGAAGACGCGCCGGTCGGCGTGCAGCCGGGCGAGATGCGCCCGCTTTTCGTTGAGGATGTAGAGGGCCACAGCCCGAGGCGCCCGAAGGGTGATTTCCCCCGCGCCCTTCAGCGTCTCCATCTCCACCGCCCGAAGCGCCCCCAGGGCGCTGGACTCCACAGAGCGCACCCTGCCGGTCCCGGCGCAGTGCTCGCAGACGTGTGTCGTCCCCTCGAGCAGGCTCGAGCGCCGACGCTGGCGCGACAGCTCGATCAGTCCAAAGCCGGAGATTCGCCCGACCTGGATCCGGGCGCGATCTTCCTTCAGCGCGTCCTTGAGCTTTTTCTCGACAGCGCGGTTGTTCTTCGACTCATCCATGTCGATGAAGTCGATGACGATCAGGCCGGCGAGGTCCCTCAGTCGAAGCTGGCGTGCGGCTTCCTCTGCGGCTTCGAGATTGGTTCTGAGCGCGGTCGCCTCGACATTCCGTTCACGGGTCGCCCGCCCCGAGTTGACGTCGATGGCCACCAGGGCCTCAGTCTGGTTGATCACCAGGTAGCCGCCCGACTTCAGCGGCGCGACGGGCGAATAGATCTGACTGAGGTGATCCTCGACCTTGTGCTTCACGAAGAGGGGGATGGGCTCCCGATACGCCTGCACCTTCCGCGCCTGCGACGGCATCAGCATGCGCATGAAGTCGCGGGCCTCACGAAACCCGGCGTCGCCCTCGACCAGGACCTCGTCGATGTCCTTGTCATAGAGGTCCCTGATGGTCCGCTTCACGAGGTCCTCTTCCTCGTAGATCAGGGATGGCGCCACGGAATGCAGGGTGGTCTCGCGAATGTTCTCCCAGAGGCGCAGCAGATAGTCATAGTCGCGCTTGATCTCGGCCTTGGTGCGTTTGGCGCCCGCCGTGCGGACGATCAGCCCCATGCCCTCCGGGACATCCAGTCCCTGGACCACCGTCTTGAGCCTCTTGCGATCCGTCGCCGAGGTGATCTTCCGGGAAATGCCCCCGCCCCGGGCCGTATTCGGCATCAGGACGCCGTATCGCCCGGCAAGGGACAGATAGGTCGTCAGGGCTGCGCCCTTGTTGCCGCGCTCTTCCTTGACCACCTGGACCAGCATGATCTGGCGGCGCCGGATGACCTCCTGGATCTTGTAGCGGCGCATGAGCCGCTGACGGCGCCGCGCCAGCTCTTCTTCCATGACGTCGTCATCGTCGCCTGAGAGGGTCTCGGCCCCTTCCTCACCCTCCTCGTCGGCATCCATCGGGCGGGACGGCTCGATCTCTTCGTCGCCTTCGTCCGCCGCCTCCTCGGCCATGAGGGCTTCCCGATCGGCGACCGGGATCTGGTAGTAGTCGGGATGGATTTCGTTGAACGCCAGGAAGCCGTGACGGTTTCCTCCATACTCGATGAAGGCGGCCTGGAGGGAGGGTTCGACCCGGGTCACCTTTGCGAGGTAGATGTTCCCTCTGAGTTGCTTGTGGCTCCGGCTCTCGAAATCAAACTCTTCGACGCGGTTCCCGTCGATCACCGCCACGCGCGTCTCTTCCGAGTGCGCGGCGTCTATCAGCATCTTCTTTGACATGAATTTCTCCGGGGCGCGCCTCAGGGCCGGGGCCCGGGCTGCGCCGATTAGGACGAGGGCTGCGCAAACGCATCCGTTCCGCGAGAATTCCGCGGAGTGGGGCGGGCCGGGGTGTGGCTCGATGTGCGCAGTCCATGGCGTGTTTCCAATTTGCGAACGCTCGCCGTCCGCAGCGAGAACCCCGTGACTGCCGGGCGCATGGCCGCGGGCAGGCCGACGAAGGCCCCGTTTCCGACCCCACCGCAGCAGGGCCGAATGACGTCAGATGCAGCAAAACGCGCGACGACGCCAGCAAAAGATCATCCCCGGGAGAGCCGTCGTCAGCCTTAACGATTTCACTACATCCTGCCGATATCGTTGGCTCAGACCGCAGCAAGCGGTTTCAGAAGGACGAAATCTTCGTGGTGCGGATGTCGGACGGAACCTGGGGAAATGCGTTTCTCCCGATCCTTGCGGGCTGTCTGCTGCTCCTGGGATTCAGCGCGGCGTCTGCGCGGGCGGCGGACCTGAATTCCGTGCGCCTGGGGGGTGATCGAGACTCCACCCGACTGGTGCTCGATCTCTCCGGCGAGGCCTCCGGGCGGCTGGTGTCTCATGGTGGCGGCAAGGTCGTCGTCTCCCTCGCGGGAGTGGATGTCGACGGCCCTCTCCGAGGACAGGGTCGGGGTCTTGTCCGATCCTGGAGTGTCGCGCCCCAGGCCGGCGGCGCGCGCCTGACCATTGAGACGGCGGATTCCGTTCAGGTCCGGCGCAGGTTTCTGCTTCCGCCGGGCGAGGGTGCAGAGGGATTTCGGTATGTCATCGATCTTGAGCCTGCGACGACGGCGGCAGGCCCGACCCCATCCGCGGAGTCGGCGCGGCTGACCTCGCTCAAGACGCCTGCGCCTCAGGGATCGGCCAGAAAGACGGCCAAGGCCCGCGCAGAGTCCCGGCGTATTGTGGTGATCGATCCCGGCCACGGAGGCAGAGATCCGGGCGCCATCGCCGGCGGGCGACAGGAAAAGGACATCACCCTCGCTGCGGCGCTCACCCTGAAGGAACGCCTGGAACGGACCGGCCGATACAAGGTCGTGTTGACCCGCGACCGGGACGTCTACATTCCGCTGGACGCCCGGGTGAAGGTCGCCCGCAGGGCCAGCGCCGACCTGTTCATGTCCCGTCACGCCGACGCCGGGCCGGACGACTCGGTCCGCGGCGCCAGCGTCTACACCCTGTCTGAGCGGGCCGCAGGGCGCTCGGCGCGGCTTGTGACGAAGGACGACTGGTTCATGAAGGCGGGCTACCGCTCCGATCAGAGCGTGTCGGGCATATTGTTCGACCTGACCCAGAGGGCGACCAAGAACCGGTCCGCAACCTTCGCCCAGCTTCTGGTCGACGAGATCGAGGATGAACACACCCTGCTCAGGCGTAGCCATCGGGAAGCGGGCTTCGCGGTGCTTCTCGCCCCGGATGTTCCTGCGGTCCTCCTGGAGATGGGCTTCATGACCAATCCCGATGATCAGGCCTTTCTGGCCGATCCGAAAACACGGGGCCGACTGGTCGTGGCCATTGCTGAGGCGATCGAAAGCTACTTCCGCAACGACGTGAGGGTCGCCTCGCGATAGACCTGCCTGGTCGTTTGCCGAGGCCCCCCAGGGCTCCAGAATCCGGCTTCCCCTTTTCCGAAACGCGCCCTAGACGATGAAGAAAGCGGGCGCGCGGACGCCTGCGGAGGCGTTCTAGTCGTGCAATCCCCGAGAAGATGGCTGGCCATTGCTGGGGTGACCCTGCTCAGCCTGGTGGCTGTCGGGG
>JBJTEN010000110.1:0-16451 GCA_046092925.1 Phenylobacterium sp.
GATGACCTGCCGCCGCCGGAGTGGATCGGCGACGGGCGTCCGGGGGTCAGCCCCTATGAAGCCGTTCACGGAATGGATCGACCCATCCACATCTACCCCTTGTTCGAGAACGCCCTGCGGGCGCGCAAGGGCGTCGATCCGGGATTGAAGGACGGAGGGATCCTGCCGTTCGAAGGCCTTCAGCGGCCGGCGCGTCGAATAGACGCCGGTCGACTGCTTTGTCAGATACCAGCCGTTCGCTGTGCAGAGCCCATAGCCGCCCGGTCTCTCCCGCAGCCGCTGCATCATCGCCACCACGCCATGCATGGCGTAGTTGTTGCCGGGTCCCCCCGCGTAGGGAAGACCGCCCGTGACCGTGAAGCCCCGGGGATCATCCAGGGCCAGCCCGAGGGCCTCGGCCCCGACCTGAACGGCCGACGGAAAGCAGGAATACAGGTCGAAGGCGACAATGTCCTCAAGGGTGACGCCGGCCATCTCCAGGGCGCGCTCGCCTGTCAGCCGCATGGCGGGGCTCGAGTGGAAATCCTGCCGCTCAATCGGATTCCAGATGTCATTGGCGTCGGCGCAGCCGTGCAGAAAGACCATCCTGTCCTCGGACACGCCCAACTCCCGGGCCCGCGCGAGACTGGTCATAAGCACGCCCGCCGACTGGTCTACGTCCATGATCGCGTTCAGGAACTTCGGATAGGGAAAGCCGATCATGCGATTTGCGGGTGTGACGGCGATCAGCTCTTCAGGCGACCGCTCGACCTGAAACCAGGCTTCGGGGTTGGACGCCGCAACGCGGGTGAAGGGCGCGAACAGTTCACCGAGGCGCCGCTGATGCTCACCGATCGACCGGCCGTCCCGCGCCCGCAGGGCGTTCTCGAACAAGGGGTAGATGTGGATGGGTCGATCCATTCCGTGAACGGCTTCATAGGGGCTGACCCCCGGACGCCCGTCGCCGATCCACTCCGGCGGCGGCAGGTCATCGGCGTCGTCCCAGTCCTCGAAGCCCAATTCCCCCTTCAGACGCTTGACGCCGGACCCCATGAACTCCGCCCCGACGACGAGGATCTGGCGGCTCCGCCCTTCGGCGATCCGCTGGGCGGCGACGTTGATGGCGTACTGTGAGCTGTTGCCGCCGGCGCGCGTGTAAACACTCCAGTCCGGAGCGGCGCCCAGGCGCCGGGAAAGGGTGAGCGGAGGGTTGGTGGAATGCGGCATGACGCGACGCTCACCCGGAGCATCGATCGCAAAACTGATCACCGCGAGGCCATCCGTCGCGGCGAGGACGGACGGGTCAAGGCCGGCGTCAAGGGCCGCTCTTTCCGCCGCGATCTTAAGCAGAGCCGTCGGCGATGGCGAGGATCCCGGATCCCCCCGCCAGGTGAACTGACCGCCGCCGATCAAGACTGGAGTTGTTTCGTCGTTCACCCTGCCCTCCTCGCCTCGTCGCCGTGTGATCCTAGGCGCCTGAGGGCCGGTCTCAAGCGGAATTCCCCCCCTGCACCATTTGCCCGAAAACCCGGCAATCATCGCCCAATAGTTGGGCGCCTGCCTGGAATCCGTCCCTGCGCGCCGGTCGACGGGCGGCGGGGACTTGAACCCGCGGAAGGCCTGCGTCACCTGCCCCTCAGTCAGCGGGTCGGCGGCCCGACCGGAGTTCTGGGATGAAAAAAATCGAAGCGGTCATCAAGCCCTTCAAGCTCGATGAGGTGAAGGAAGCCCTTCAAGACCTGGGCCTGCAGGGCATGACTGTCATCGAAGCCAAGGGCTACGGTCGGCAGAAGGGCCATACCGAGCTCTATCGCGGCGCAGAGTACGTCGTGGATTTCTTGCCCAAGATCAAGGTCGAGGTCGTGCTTCCGGACGACCAGCTTGAGGCTGCACTGGAAGCCATAGTCGGCGCCGCCCGGACGGGCCGGATCGGCGACGGGACGATTTTCGTCTCGGAGGTTCTGGATGTCTTGCTCATCCGCACCGGCGAGACGGGAGAGGCCGCCGTCTAGGCGGCGGGAACATCACCGAGAAGGGGAACGTTATGGCGACAGCCAAGGAAATTCTGGACCAGATCAAGGAAAAGGACGTCAAGTATGTCGACGTCCGCTTCACCGACATCCGCGGCAAGATGCAGCATGTGACCTTCGACATCGATCTGGTGGACGAGGAGTTCCTGACCGATGGCACGATGTTCGACGGGTCGTCGATCGCCGGCTGGAAGGCGATCAATGAAAGCGACATGAAGCTGCGTCCGGACCTGGACACCGCCGTCATCGATCCCTTCTATCAGCAAACCACCATGGCGCTGATGTGCGATGTCCTGAACCCGGACACCGGACTGCCTTACAATCGTGATCCCCGGTCGATTTCGAAGGCGGCGCTGAACTACATGAAGTCCGCCGGCATTGGCGATACGGCCTTCTTCGGCCCCGAAGCCGAGTTCTTCATTTTCGATGACGTGCGGTGGTCCACCTCGCCTCACAACACCGGGTACTCGTTCGACTCCTCCGAACTTCCGGTGAATTCGGCCAAGGAGTATCCGGAAGGCAATCTCGGCCATCGGCCGGGCCCCAAGGGCGGGTACTTCCCGGTCAACCCCGTGGACTCCGGCCAGGATATCCGTGGCGAAATGCTCGCCGTGATGGGCGAGCTCGGGATGAAGCCGGAAAAGCACCACCATGAGGTGGCGCCCGCCCAGCACGAACTTGGCCTGAAGTTCGACACCCTGGTAGTGATGGCCGACCGGATGCAGCTCTATAAGTACGTCATCCACAACGTGGCCGCAGCCTACGGCAAGTCCGCCACCTTCATGGCCAAGCCGATGTTCGCCGACAACGGCTCGGGCATGCACGTGCACCAGTCGATCTGGGGCGGCGGCAAGCCGCTGTTCGCGGGCGACAAGTATGCGGGTCTGTCACAGATGTGCCTCTGGTACATCGGCGGGATCATCAAGCACGCCAAGGCGATCAACGCCTTCTCGAACTCGACGACCAACTCCTACAAGCGTCTGGTGCCGGGTTACGAAGCGCCGGTGAAGCTGGCCTACTCGGCCCGCAACCGGTCGGCCTCCATCCGGATCCCTCACGTGGACAGCCCCAAGGGCAAGCGCATCGAGGCCCGTTTCCCCGACCCGATGGGCAACCCCTACCTGACCTTCACCGCCCTCCTGATGGCGGGCCTCGACGGCATCATCAACCAGATCGATCCCGGCGGCCCCCAGGACAAGAACCTCTATGATCTGCCCCCGCGGGAGCAGAAGAAGGTTCCGGAAGTCTGCGGCTCTCTGCGCGAGGCCCTCGAATGCCTCGACAAGGACCGGGCCTTCCTCACGGCCGGCGGCGTCATGGATGACGACTTCATCGACTCCTACATCGAGCTGAAGATGGAGGAGGTCATGCGCCTCCAGCTCCATCCTCACCCGGTCGAGTTCGACATGTACTACAAGTGCTGACCCCCGGCGCTTAGGCGCTGGCGCAGGAGGGGCCGCCGGAGCGATCCGGCGGCCCTTTTCCTTGCGCGGCGGCGGGCGGCGAATCGCTGCAAACCAAGGCCATGTCAGGGTCCCCTCCCCAAGCTTCACTGTTTGATGATCCCCAGCCGGAACCCCGGCCGGTCGGCGTGGCGGAGCCGGCGCCAGTCCCGCCTGAGTCCCCATCCCCATCCCCGGCGAAGGGCGGCGGCTACTCCGCCAAGGATATCGAGGTCCTTGAGGGACTGGAGCCCGTGCGAAAGCGGCCGGGCATGTACATTGGCGGGACGGACGAGCGGGCCCTGCACCACCTCTTCGCCGAGGTTCTCGACAATGCGATGGACGAGGCGGTCGCCGGCCACGCCAAGGTGATCGAGGTCCGGCTCGACGCAGACGGAACCCTGACGGTCAGGGATGACGGGCGGGGCATTCCCGTTGATCCCCACCCCAAGCACCCGGGCAAGTCGGCCCTGGAAGTGATCATGACCGTCCTGCATTCCGGCGGGAAGTTCTCGGGGAAGGCCTACGAAACCTCCGGCGGCCTGCACGGGGTCGGGGTCTCCGTGGTCAACGCCCTGTCGGAGCACCTGGAGGTCACCGCCTTCAAGGACGGCTTCGAATGGCGACAGGCCTTCAGCCGGGGCAAACCCGTCGGCGGTCTGGAGAAGCTGGGTCCGAGCCGAAAGCACGGCACGATCATCACCTTCCGGCCCGATCCGGTCATCTTTGGCGACGCCGCCGCCTTCCGGCCCGCGCGGATCTACCGGATGGCCCGCTCCAAGGCCTATCTGTTCGGGGGCGTCGAAATCCGCTGGGCGTGCGATCCGTCCCTCATCCATGACCAGACCCCTTCGGAGGCCCTCCTCCGGTTTCCCAATGGACTGGCCGACTTCCTCGCCGAGCGGGTTCGCGACATCGAGACCGTCACGCCAGAGCCGTTCACCGGGCGCTTCGAGCGCAAGGGCGATCCCGGGAAGGTCGAATGGGCGGTGACCTGGACCGGCGCGGGCTTCGGCGAGGCCGACGGCTTTCTCCAGTCCTACTGCAATACGGTGCCCACTCCCGAGGGCGGGACCCACGAGGCCGGATTCCGCGCCGCCCTGACCCGGGGGCTCAAGGCCTATGCGGAGCTTGTCGGCGAGAAAAGGGCCGGACTCCTGACCGCCGAGGATGTCATCGCCCAGGCGGGCGGCCTGGTCAGCGTCTTCATCGCCAACCCCGAATTCCAGGGCCAGACCAAGGAGAGGCTGTCCTCGACCGAAGCCCAGAAACTTGTCGAGACGGCGCTTCGCGATCCCTTCGACCACTGGCTGGCCGCCCAGCCCAAGGCGGCGCGGGCCCTGCTCGACTTCGTGATCCAGCGCGCCGAGGAACGGCTCAAGCGGCGGCGCGAAAAGGAGGTCTCGCGGGCATCCGCCACGCGCAAGCTCCGCCTCCCCGGCAAGCTTGCGGACTGCTCCGGCCAGTCGGCGGAGGGATCGGAAATCTTCATCGTCGAGGGCGACAGCGCCGGGGGTTCGGCCAAGCAGGCCCGTGACCGGCGGACCCAGGCCATCCTGCCGCTTCGCGGCAAGATCCTGAACGTGGCCTCGGCGACAACCGACAAGCTGGGACAGAACCGCGAGCTGTCCGACCTCATGCTGGCCCTGGGCGTGCAGGGCGGAACCCGGTTCCGCGAGGAGGACCTGCGGTACGAGCGCGTGGTCATCATGACTGACGCCGATGTGGACGGGGCCCACATCGCCAGCCTGCTGATCACCTTCTTCTATCGAACCATGCCTCAGCTGATCCGGGCGGGCCGGCTCTACCTCGCCCTTCCGCCCCTTTACCGCCTCAGCCATGGCGGCAAGGTGATCTATGCCCGAGACGACGCCCATCGCGAGGCCCTCCTCGCCACCGAGTTCAAGGGCAAGAAGCCGGAGGTGGGGCGTTTCAAGGGGCTAGGAGAAATGATGCCCGCCCAGCTGCGTGAGACAACCATGGACCCGGCGCGGCGGATCCTGGCCCGGGTCACCCTGCCCGGCTCCGAGGTGGAAGTCGCCGAGCTGGTCGAGGCCCTCATGGGCCGCAAGCCCGAACTGCGTTTCCGCTTCATCCAGGAGAATGCAGAGTTCGCGACCGCGGACCTTGATGTCTAGCCCACCGCCGTCACTGACGCCGTCGCACCGCTTTCAAGGCTTGCGCGTTGACTTGAGGGCCCCAGCCCGTATGTTCCGCCCCGCGCGACGAACGCCGTCCGCGCCGCAGCGCCGCGCGCGCCCCCGCCCCGCGGGACGGGCCCGTCGCCCCTTAGGCAAAGAATGACCGAATTCGCTGAACTGGGCCTTTCGCCCGAAATCCTGCAGGCCGTCTCTGCGACGGGCTACACCACCGCCACTCCGATCCAGGCCCAGGCCATCCCGGTCGCCCTCACCGGCAAGGATGTGCTCGGCATCGCCCAGACCGGGACCGGCAAGACCGCCGCCTTCACCCTCCCGATGATCGAGAGGCTCGCCCAGGGGCGAAGCCGCGCCCGCATGCCGCGCGCCCTTGTCATCGCCCCGACGCGGGAACTGGCTGATCAGGTCTCCGCCTCCTTCGAGCGCTACTCCGCCAACCAGGCGCGCAAGCTGTCCTGGGCCCTCCTGATCGGCGGCGTCTCCTTCTCCGACCAGGAACTCAAGCTGGACCGCGGCGTCGACGTCCTGATCGCCACGCCCGGCCGGCTGCTCGACCACTTCGAACGCGGTAAGCTGCTTCTCACGGGCGTGCAGATCCTGGTGGTCGACGAAGCCGACCGCATGCTGGACATGGGCTTCATCCCGGACATCGAGCGGATCTTCCGGCTGACGCCGCCGAAGAAGCAGACGCTGTTCTTCTCGGCGACCATGCCGCCGGAGATCACCCGCCTGACGAAGCAGTTTCTGAATGACCCCGTCCGGATCGAAGTGGCCCGTCCGGCCACCACGGCGGAGACCATCGCGCAGCATATTGTCAGGCTGCCGACCTCGGACCCCAAGGCCAAGCGCACCGCCCTTCGCATGCTGATCGAGGCCGAGGGCATCAAGAACGGCATTGTCTTCTGTAACCGGAAATCCGAGGTCGACATCCTCGCCAAGTCTCTTCGCACGCATGGGTTTGACGCGGCTGCGATCCACGGCGACCTCGACCAGCAAACCCGGATGCGCACCCTGGACGCCTTCCGGAGCGGCGACCTGAAACTGCTCTGCGCCTCGGACGTCGCCGCACGCGGCCTCGACATCCCCGATGTCAGCCACGTCTTCAACTATGACGTCCCGCATCATGCTGACGATTACGTCCACCGGATCGGAAGGACAGGCCGCGCCGGCCGGTCGGGCAGGACCTTCATGCTTGTCACCCCGGCTGACGCCAAGAATATCGACAAGGTCCTGAAGCTGATCGGCAAGGAACCCGAAGAGGTGGTTCTGGAGGGCGTCGACTTCGCCGCAATCAAGGACACGCCGCGCCCCGATCGCAAGTCCTCTCGCGAAAGGCCCTCCGGTCGCGGACGCTCGAGGGATGTAAGGGCGCCCCGCGAGGCGCAGTCCCCGCCCCAAACCGAAGTTCCGGCTGCCCGCTCCGAGACCCGGGCGATTGAAGCGCCGGTTGTCGAGGAGCGCGAGCCAGAGGTCCGGGTCGCCCGGCGCGCGGCCCGGGACGTCCCCCGGAGCCGCCCGGAGCCCACCCGGCCGCGGCGGCGAGAGGACCGCAAGGAAGCCGAGTCTCAGGACACGCCCGTTGTGGGGTTCGGAACGGACCTGCCGGCCTTCCTGTCCAGGCCTACAACCTCAGGTCGAGAATAACCTCGCCGCGCCAAGCGGCTTGACTCATCCGGAGCGGGACCGGAAGAGATTTGCCTGTGCTCGACGGGGCCAGGGTTGAAGGAAGGACCCTGCCTGCTGGATCGAAAGAGTGAGTATGGCGGAAGAGACGGACGCCAAGTTCAGGTCGCCGGAAGCCTATGAGCTGGCCCGCCTCGCCGTGGAGCAGCTGGAGGAGCAGCGCGTTTGGCCGACTCCCATCAACTATGAATTGTGGTCGCATGTGATTTCGGAGCCTAACGGGCCGCTCGCCCGGGAGGTGGACAGGTTGCGTTTGTCGGGCGAGCCGATCACGGACGAACTGGCCGAGAAGCTCGCAACAACCTACCTGCCGCGTGGTCGGCTCAGCGAACAGATCCGGGATACCGGACAGGCCCTCTCCCGCGAACTGGCGAGCGCGGAGCAAGCGATCCGCTCAGCCCAGGAGAGCAGTGAAAGCTTTTCAAGCCAGCTGGAAATGACCTCCCGCACCCTTGAGACAAGCCCCACCGGCTCAGCCTTGAAGGGCGTCGTCGCTGACCTCTCCGACGCTACGCGGCGGATGCAGGAGCAGAATGCGACAGTGGAAAAGGCGCTCGCAGCCTCCACATCGGAAGTCGCCATGCTGAGGGAACAGCTTGAGGCGATCCGCAAGGAGGCCGCCACCGACCCCCTAACCCGCCTCGCAAACCGGAGAGCATTTGACGAGGTCATCGAGAAGACCCGTGCCGAGGCGATACAGACCGGAAGTTTCTTCTGCCTTGCCCTGCTCGACATCGATCACTTCAAGAAGTTCAACGACACCTGGGGGCATCAGACAGGCGACCAGGTGCTGCGGTATGTCGCCAGCGTGATCCGGAAGCGCTGCACCCCTCCCCGGTTCGCCGCCCGATTCGGCGGTGAGGAATTCGCCATCATCCTTCCGGGAGAAAACCTCTTTGAAGCCATCCCGATGGTGGAGACCATCCTGAGGGACATCTCCGCGGCGAAGATCAGGCGCCGGTCCACCAACGACGACCTTGGGGTCGTCACCCTGTCCGCCGGGATCGCCGGCTACCGTGTCGGCGATACGGTCCACGGCCTTATCGAAAGGGCTGACGCCAGTCTTTACGCGGCGAAGCGACGCGGCCGGAACAGGCTCGTGGTGGAGGGCGACGGCTGATCAATTCGTCTGGCCTGACGTAGGGTCAGCCGGGCTTTGCTGTGGCGGAAGACCGACCCGGAGGAACGCATGGCTTACGAGAAGATCAAGATTTCGCTGAATGACGGCGTGGCCGTCATCACCCTTGCCGATCCGGCGACCATGAACGCCGCAGGCCTTGACACCATGGCCGAGCTGCGCGCGGCCTTCGCCGCCTATGCGCGACCGGACTCCGGCGCCCGCTGCGTGATCCTGACGGGCGAAGGCCGCGGGTTCTGCTCAGGGGCCAACCTGTCGGGCGGCGGTTCCGCCCAGTCCACCAATCCTGACCCGGACGGGCCGGACTCCGGATCGGCGCTGGAGACGGTCTACAACCCGTTCATGACCCTGTTGAGGGAGTATCCGATCCCGGTCGTGACGGCGATCAACGGCGCGGCTGCGGGCGTCGGATGTTCTCTCGCCCTCATGGGCGATATCATCGTCGCGGGCGAAAGCGCTTACTTCCTTCAGGCTTTCCGCCGGATCGGACTGGTTCCGGACGGCGGCTCGACCTACCTGCTCCCCCGTCTGATCGGCAAGGCGCGGGCGCTGGAAATGGCGCTTCTGGGGGAGAAGATACCGGCGAAAACGGCTCTGGAATGGGGTCTCGTGAACCGGGTGGTGCCGGACGACCAGCTGATGGCCGCCGCCCAGGAGATCGCCCGCTCACTGGCCGACGGGCCCTGGGCGCTGGGGTCCATCCGCAAACTGATCTGGGACAGCCTCGACAATGACTGGCTGCAGCAACTGCACGCTGAGAGGGTGGCCCAACGCGCCGCGGGCCGGACGTCCGACTTCCGCGAAGGCGTGATGGCCTTCCTTCAGAAGCGAGTGGCGGTGTTCAGCCGGAAGTAGGCCGGCGATCAGGCGTCTGGAGCTGCGGCGGGCTGGATCGTCACGCTTTCGCCGCAGCCACAGGCGTCGGTCTGGTTGGGATTGCGAAACACGAACTTCGACGACAGGCGCGTCACCTCGTAGTCGATCACCGTACCCAACAGGAAAAGGACCGCAGAGGGCTCCACCAGGACAGTGACACCCTGGTCGTTGACCACTTCGTCCAGCGGACCGATATCCGAGGCGTAGTCGAGGACGTACTCCTGCCCCGCACATCCGCCGTTCTTCACACCCACCCTCAGGCCCGCCAGCGGTGTCTCTGAACGGGCGATGATGTCGCGCACCCGCTCCGCGGCGGCGGGAGTCAGCGAGACCACCTGGGGGCGGGGTCGCCGGGGACGAGGCGTCGTTGAAAGGCTCTCAGGAGTCATGGGATCAATATGGGCTCAGAACATGTTGAGTTGAAGCTTGGCTTCGTCGGACATGCGAGAAGGATCCCACGGCGGGTCAAAGACCAGGTCGACCTTGATGTTGCGGACCTCCGGTATGGTCCTGACGGCGTCCTCCACCCAGCCGGGCATCTCACCCGCCACGGGACAGCCGGGCGCGGTGAGGGTCATGTCGACGGCCACGTCGCGGTCATCCGAGACGTCCACCTTGTAGATCAGGCCGAGTTCATAGATGTCGACCGGGATTTCCGGGTCGAAGACGGTCTTGAACGCCTCGATCAGCTTGTCCGTCAGACGATCAAGCTCTGCCTGGCTGAGGCCGCTCGAGGCTGGCTGGGGGCTTGGTTCGGGGGACATCGCGGTCATGTGAAGAAGGTCCGGGTTCGATCAAGTGCATCCAGGAAGACGTCGACTTCCTCGGAGGTGTTGTAGAGGGCGAAGGAGGCGCGGACGCTGGAACTGACGCCCAGCCGACGCATCAGAGGTTCAGCGCAGTGCGTTCCCGCGCGCACCGCCACCCCGTAGCGGTCGAGGAGCTGGGCGATGTCATGCGCGTGGGCGCCCTCCAGGACAAAGCTGAGCACCGCCCCCTTGCCCTCGGCCTCGCCGAGAATTCGCACGCCGTTAATGCGTCCCAGCGCCTCAGCCGCCTGACGGTAAAGGGCCTTTTCATGGGTTTCGATGGCGCCCCGGTCCTGGGCCGAAATCCAGTCGACGGCGGCCCCCAGGCCGACCGCTTCCACGATGGGCGGGGTCCCCGCCTCGAACCGCAGGGGGGGAGCGGCATAGGTGATCCTGTCGAAGTCGACCTGGTCGATCATCTCGCCCCCGCCCTGCCAGGGCGGTAGCTCAGCCAGGCGCTCGGCCCGGCCCCAGAGCACGCCTATTCCGGTCGGTCCGTACAGTTTGTGGCCAGAGAATGCGACAAAGTCCGCGCCGAGCTCCCGCACATTCAATGGCGAGTGCACGACCGACTGACAGGCGTCGACCACCATGACGGCCCCGGCGGCGTGCGCCAGGCTGGCGATCCGCCGAACCGGGTTCACCGTCCCCAGAACATTGGACATATGCACGACGGAAACCACCCGGGTGCGGGCCGAAATCATCCCCTCGAGAGCCTCAAGATCCAGGGCTCCGTCCGGCAAGATGGGGGCAAAGCGCAGGACCACCCCTTTCCGTTCCCGAAGAAAGTGCCACGGGACGATGTTTGCGTGATGCTCCATCTCGGTGAGAAGCACCTCGTCGCCCTCGGTCAATTGATGACCCAGGCCCGAGGCGACCAGATTCAGGGCCTCCGTGGCGCCCCGGGTGAAGACGATTTCATCCGGATCGCCATGGATGAAGTCAGCGACCTTTTGCCTCGCGTTTTCATAAAGTTCAGTTGTTTCATTGGCCAGGGTATGCAGACCCCGGTGCACGTTCGCATAGCTATGACGCATGAGCCCGGCCATCACCTCGATCACCGCCTCAGGCTTCTGGGCCGACGCCGCGCTATCAAGGTAGACCAGAGGCCGGTCACCGATCTTGCGGGACAGGATCGGAAACTCCCCACGGATCAGATCGGGGGCGAACGGCATCAGATTCCGGCCCCGATCCGCGCACGAAGCCAAGTTCGGACCCTTTCGGCCCCCTCGGCGAATTCAATCCTTTCGATCACTTCCCCCAGGAACGAAGCGGCAAGCAGGGCGCGGGCGTCCGTCTCGGGAAGACCTCTCTGGCGCATGTAGAAGAGAACGTCGTCGTTGAGGGCGCCGACTGTCGCGCCATGCGCGCATGCGACATCGTCCGCATAGATTTCCAATTCGGGACGGGCGTCGACCTCAGCCCGGTCCGAGAGAATGAGGGCATTGTGCGCCATCCGGGCATCGACGCCGTCAGCGCCCTCCTGGACTGTAATGCGCCCCTGGAAGACAGCGCGGGACTGTCCGTCCGCGATTCCCCGGGTCAGCTGGTCGGTGCGTCCGTCAGGTCCGGTATGCCGCACGACGCTGGTGAGATCGGCGTGCTTGCGGCCCGCCAGGACGTAGATCCCGTCGAGTCGCGCCTCGGATCGCAACCCCGGATGGCGCAGACGGGTTTCGAACCGCTGCCGCCGGGCGCCCGTGGTCAGCACCGTCTGAGCGTATCGCCCGCCCGCCGCCAACTCGACATCAAGTTCAACGACCGCGACAGCCTCGGGATCAAGGTCGGCCAGGACCAGCCGCTCGCAGGAGGCCTCATCTTCCAGGGTCAGATCGACGCCCAGCAGGGAGAGGCTGGATCCGCCCCCCTCGTGGGACTCGAGCAGGGTCAGTCGGGCGCCGCGTCCCACCTCGATGCGCAGCCGCGCAGAGTGAGCCCCATCCCCCCTGGAGACATGGCGCAGGATGAAGGTCCGGGTGTCACCCGGCGCAACCCGAAGGGTCTCCGGACCTGAACCGTTGGCCACGACGAGGGACTCCGCCGCCAGCCCGTCGAACGGCCCGATCCCGATCTCCTGAGGCTCGAGGGAACGGGATGGCTCCGGGATGGTCCTCAGCAGTCCGCGCAGATCCGTCCAGCGCCAGTCTTCATCACGCCGGGAGGGCAGCTGCGCCGGGTCGCGAAGCCGGATGGCTTCATCCAGGTTCATGCGGCCCTCGCATACCTGTCATAGCCGTGACGCTCGAGCTCGAGGGCGAGCTCCGGTCCACCGCTGGCGACGATGCGGCCGTCGGCGAGCACATGGACACGGTCAGGCCGGATATGGTCGAGCAGCCGCTGATAATGGGTAATGACCAGCATGCCGCGGTCCGGCGCCCGCAGGGCGTTGACCCCCTCCGAGACGACCTTCAGGGCGTCGATATCAAGCCCTGAGTCGGTTTCATCAAGGATCATGAAGCGTGGCGCGAACATCGCCATCTGGAAGATCTCCATGCGCTTCTTCTCGCCGCCCGAGAACCCGACATTCATGGGGCGCTTGAGCATGTCGAAGTCCATCTTGAGGTCCGCCGCGCAGCTCCGGGCGCGCTTCAGGAAGTCGGGGGCCGAGATCTCCGCCTCCCCCCGCGCCTTCCTCTGGGCGTTCAGTGCGGACCGTATGAAGGTAAGTGCGGGAACACCTGGGGTTTCAAGGGGATACTGGAAAGAGAGAAACAATCCCTTCGCCGCCCGCTCGTCGGGTTCCAGCTCGAGGAGATTCACGCCGTCGAGCTCGGCTGAGCCTGCGGTGACCTCGTATCCGGGCCGTCCGGTAAGGACATAGGAAAGGGTCGACTTGCCCGCCCCATTGGGTCCCATGATCGCGTGCACCTCCCCGGAGGGCACCTGAAGATCGAGACCCTTGAGAATCTCGCGACCGCCAACCCGGGCGTGAAGACCCTGCAGGCAGAGCATGGCGGCTGTATTGTCGGGTCTGGTCATCTGGGTCATCCCACACTGCCTTCGAGGGAAATCGCGACGAGCTTCTGGGCTTCCACGGCGAACTCCATGGGAAGCTCCTGGAGAACCTCCCGGACAAAGCCGTTGACCAGCAGCTGGACGGCCTCCTCCTCGGAGAGGCCGCGCTGGCGGGCGTAGAAGAGCTGGTCTTCGGAGAGGCGGGTCGTCGTCGCCTCGTGCTCAAAGGTGCAGGCGCCGTTGCGCGCCTCGATGTACGGAACCGTATGGGCGGCGCACGACTTGCCGATCAGAAGGCTGTCGCACTGGGTGAAGTTGCGCGCACCCTTCGCCTTCGGGTGGGCCGAGACCAGACCCCGGTAGGTGTTGGACGACCGTCCGGCGCTGATGCCCTTGGAGATGATGCGAGAGCGGGTTCCTTCGCCGAGGTGGATCATCTTGGTGCCGGTGTCGGCCTGCTGGCGCCCGTTGGTGATGGCGATGGAATAGAACTCGCCCACGCTCTCGCGGCCCCGCAGAACACAGGAGGGGTACTTCCAGGTAATGGCCGAGCCCGTCTCCACCTGGGTCCAGGACACCCGCGACCGGTCGCCGCGGCAATCCGCCCGCTTGGTGACGAAGTTGTAGATGCCGCCCTTCCCGGTTTTGGGATCGCCCGGATACCAGTTCTGGACAGTGGAGTACTTGATCTCGGCGTCCTCGAGCGCGACCAGCTCGACCACCGCTGCGTGAAGCTGGTTCTCGTCGCGCATCGGCGCCGTGCATCCCTCCAGGTAGGAGACGTAGGCGCCTTTGTCGGCGATGATCAGGGTTCTCTCGAACTGGCCGCTGCCGGCGGCGTTGATCCTGAAGTAGGTGGACAGCTCCATCGGGCAGCGTACGCCCGGAGGCACATAGACGAAGCTGCCGTCAGAGAAGACGGCGGAGTTCAGGCAGGCGAAGAAATTGTCGGTCACCGGGACCACCGAGCCGAGGTACTTGCGCACCAGTTCCGGGTGCTCCCGGACAGCCTCGCTCATGGAACAGAAGATCACCCCGGCCTCGGCCAGTTCCTTCTTGAAGGTCGTGACCACACTGACGGAGTCGAACACGGCGTCGACGGCATAGCGCGGCGCACCCGTCACGCCGGCGAGAACCTCCTGCTCCCGGAGGGGAATGCCCAGCTTCTCGTAGGTCTTGAGGATCTCGGGATCGACATCGTCCAGGCTCGCAGGACCGTCCTTCGCCTTGGGCGCGGCGTAATAGGTTGCGTCCTGGTAGTCGATGGGCGGGAAGCTGACCCGGGCCCAGTCGGGCGACTCCATGACGCTCCAGCGCTCGAAAGCCTCCAGCCGCCAGGCCAGCATCCAGTCCGGCTCGTCCTTCTTGCGGGAGATGAAGGCGACCGTATCCCTGTCCAGGCCCTTGGGCGCGAACTCCTGCTCGACCTCCGTCACGAAGCCGTGCTCGTACTTCTCAAGTCCGGCGACCTGTTCGAGGGTGTCTTTGACAGCGGGCATATCGTGTCTCCTCAGGCCGCAGCCGGTCGGGCGCGTGAAGCGCGCCGCGACTTCAGGGCGATCCAGGCGTCGGCGGCGCCGCGCCAGTCCTCGGGTCGGGTCGACCAGCCGCCGCTGAGCCGGATCGCACAGCCAGCCATTTCGCCAAGGCCCATGGCCTCAAGAACCCGGCTCGGCCGGACCTTCCCGCTGGAGCAGGCGGCCCCCGCGCTGACCCGGACTCCGGCAAGGTCCAGTCCCATGACCTGGACCTCGGCAGACAGTCCCGGCAGGGCGACGCACAGGACATCTGAGAGCCGGGGGGCTATGGCTCCGATTACCAGACCACCGGCTTCAGAGATCCGCGCGGCTGCGAGGTCGCGGGGCCCCGGGTCTCCCCCCGTCGCCGCACTCGCTGCGGCGGCCGCGGCCCCAAATCCAGCTGCGCCGATCACATTCTGCGTGCCGGCCCGACGCCCCTGTTCCTGGCCGCCGCCGGGCATGTCGCGCACGATCTTCGTCCGGGGGCCTGCGACAAGAGCGCCGATCCCCTGGGGTCCGCCGAGCTTGTGGCCGGACAGGGCGAGGCTGTCCGCGCCAAACCGGTCGAGTCCGACCGGGAGACGGCCCGCCGCCTGAACGGCGTCGACATGCAGCCATCCGCCCGCCGCGCGGATCATGTCACCGGCCTCGCAGGTGGGCTGGATCACGCCGGTCTCATTGTTCGCCGCCATGAGGGCGAGGAACACCGGACCCTCTTCCGCAGACCGGCTGTCGATCTCCGCGCGCAGGGCTTGCAGATCGATGACGCCCGAGGGGAGGACGGCGATTTCAGTGACCGGTACGCCGCTTGCGAGGGCGCTCTCCCGGATACAGTCGTGTTCTATGGCGGAGATGAGAAGGCGCCGGGCGCCCGCTGCGACAGCACTTCGGATGGCGAGGACATTGGCTTCCGTTCCGCCGCTTGTGAAGGTCACGGCGCTCGCAGCGACACCGGCGAGGGCGGCGACCTGGGCGCGGGCCTCCTCAAGGACGGCGCGCGCCGCCCGGCCGTCCGCATGCACTGAACTGGGGTTGCCCGACAGCTCGAAGGCCGCGGTCATGGCCGCGCGCGCCTCCGGCCGAAGGGGGGATGTGGCGCAGTGATCAAGGTAGATGGACCGAGGACTCACGCCGCCCTCCGACCTGAGCCCACCCGACCGGTGACCACATCCTCCAGGGAAACCGACGCCAGCCAGGCCTCGATCTGGCGCCCCGTCTCTTCCCAAAGATCATGGGTCAGGCAGCGTTCGCCCTTTCGCATGCAACCGGAGGATCTTTCGCCGCACCGTGTCGCGCGCAGGGGTTCGTCCACGGCGAGCACGATCTCGGCTATGGTGGTGGCCGAGGCCGCTCTCGTAAGTCGATAGCCCCCGCCGGGCCCTCTATGGCTCTGCACCAGCCCCTGCCGGCGCAGGCGGGCGAACAGCTGCTCCAGATAGGACAGTGAGATTTCCTGCCGCGCGGCGATGTCCGACAGAGAGACGGCGCGCTCCTCGGCCTCGGCCTGGCGGCGCGCCCGGTCGACCATGGCCATGACGGCGTATCGTCCCTTTGTGCTCAGTCGCATCCTGCAGACTCCGGGCGTCTGATAAATTTCGAGCCTTGCCGCCGGGTCCTGTGCTACAGCCGCCGCTTCTCGCGGGGCCGGTGCGGAGCCGGCGCCTGCGATCTAGGAAGACCAAGCACGATAGTCAACTATTCGGGCTCCACTTGAGGAGGCGACATGCCAGAGGTGGTTCTGACCGGCGCCGCCGGCCGCATTGAAGGGCGCTATACGGCCGGAAAGATCGAGAACGCGCCGATCGCGCTGATCCTGCATCCGCACCCCCGCGCCGGCGGCCAGATGAACCATCCGGTGGC
>JBJTEN010000111.1:0-3847 GCA_046092925.1 Phenylobacterium sp.
ACCAGCCGCTCGGTGTTGGTCAGGGCCGGGTCGCGCCGGGGGCGGTTCAGGATGACGTCCTCGACGGCGTCCCTCAGCTCGGTCGGGATGTCATCGTAGACCGGCAGGTCGCCTGCGTTGACGATGCCCATATCCAGGCCCGCGCCGATGGCGTGGTAGAGGAAGACCCCGTGGATCGCCCGGCGGACGGGCTCGTTGCCCCGGAAGCTGAACGAGACGTTGGAGACCCCGCCCGACACCCGCGCCAGGGGCAGGTTGGCCTTGATCCAGCGGGTCGCCTCGATGAAGTCGACGGCGTAGTTGTCGTGCTCCTCGATCCCGGTGGCGACCGCAAAGATGTTGGGGTCGAAGATGATGTCCTCGGGCGGGAAGCCGACCTCGTCCACGAGGATCCGGTAGGCGCGGGCGCAGATCTCGGTCTTGCGCGCCAGGGTGTCAGCCTGGCCCAGCTCGTCGAAGGCCATGACCACCACCGCCGCGCCATAGCGCAGGCAGGCGCGGGCCTGCTTCCGGAAGGCCGCCTCGCCCTCCTTCAGGGAGATGGAGTTGACGATGGCCTTGCCCTGGACGCAGCGCAGGCCTGCCTCGATCACCTCCCACTTGGAAGAGTCGATCATCACCGGCGCCCGGGCGATGTCGGGCTCGGCGGCGATGAGGTTGAGGAAGGTCGTCATGGCCCGCACGGAGTCGAGCAGGCCCTCGTCCATGTTGACGTCGATGATGGCCGCGCCGGCGTCCACCTGCTGGCGGGCGACGGACAGGGCCTCGGGATAGTTCCCCTCGGCGACGAGCTTGCGGAAGCGGGCGGAGCCGGTGACGTTGGTCCGCTCGCCGATATTGACGAAGGTCGGCCTCATGACAGTTCCAGGGGCTCCAGGCCCGACAGGCGCATGGCGCGCGGACGCTCCGGCGGCCGGCGGGGGGACAGGCCCTGAACCGCCTTCGCGACGTGGGCGATGTGGTCGGGCGTCGTGCCGCAGCATCCGCCGACGATGTTGACGATGCCGTCCTCCGCCCACTGGTGAAGGGAATGGCCGGTCTCGTGGGGCTGCTCGTCATACTCGCCCATGGCATTGGGCAGGCCCGCGTTGGGATAGGCGCTGACCAGGGTGTCCGCCACCCGTGACAGCTCGGCGATGTGGGGGCGCATCAGGTCCGCGCCCAGGGCGCAGTTCAGGCCAATGGCGAAGGGCCGGGCATGGCGGACCGAGTTCCAGAAGGCCTCCACCGTCTGGCCGGAAAGGGTGCGGCCGGAGCGGTCCGTGATGGTGCGGGAGATCCAGATCGGCAGGGGTTCGTAACCCTCGTCCTCGAGGTCGAGGATGGCCTTGATGGCCGCCTTGCAGTTGAGCGTGTCGGTGATGGTCTCGACCAGGTAGAGGTCGACCCCGCCCTCGTTCAGGGCGATGACCTGCTCGCGATAGGCCTGGTAGACCTCCTCGAAGGTGACGGACCGGGCGCCGGGGTCGTTCACGTCCGGCGACATGGACAGCATCTTGTTCAGGGGCCCGATGGAGCCGGCGACAAAGCGCGGCTTGTGCGGCTCGGCCGCGGTCCAGCGGTCGGCGGAGGCCCGGGCCAGGCGCGCGCCCTCCAGGTTGATGTCCCGCACCGCCGCCTCCAGCCCATAATCGGCCTGTGCGATGGTGGTGGCCGAGAAGGTGTTGGTCTCGGAGATGTCCGCCCCGGCGCCGAAATAGGCGTCATGCAACTCGGTGATGACGTCCGGCCGGGTGAGGCAGAGAAGGTCGTTATTGCCCTTCAGCTGGCCCGGATGGCCGGTGAAGCGCTCGCCCCGGTAGTCGGCCTCGTCCAGGCCGCGCTTCTGGATCATCACGCCCCAGGAGCCGTCGAGGACGAGGATGCGCTCGCGCGCGGCGGCCTTCAGGGCGGCGATGCGTTCTGTGCGGGTCATCTGGAAAGTCTCTCCTGTCGGGCCGCCCCTCATCCCTGTCCTCCTGCTTCGGTCCGCTCGCGCAGGCCGAGGATCCGGCAGATCGCGTAGACCAGGTCGGCCCGGTTCAGGGTGTAGAAGTGGAAGTCCGAATAGCCTTCCTCGGCCAGCTTCACGCACATCTCGGCGGCCACGCCGGCGGCGATCATGCGGCGGGTCTCCGGGTCCTTGTCCAGGCCTTCGAACAGGCTCCCGAGCCAGCCGGGCAGGGGAATGCCCACGGGCCCCGCCATGCGCTTCAGCCCCTTGAAGTTCGAGACCGGCATGATGCCCGGTGAGATCGGGATGGTGACCCCGGCCTTGCGGACCTGGTCCATGAACCGCAGGAAGCCGTCGGTGTCGTAGAAGAACTGGGTGATGGCCCGTGTCGCCCCGGCGTCGATCTTGGCCTTCAGGACGTCGATGTCGTGATCGACCGATCCGCTTTCGGGGTGGGTCTGGGGATAGAGGCTGACGCTGACCTCGAAGGGGGCGATGGCGCGGATGCCCGCGGTCAGCTCGGTGGCGTTGAGGTAGCCGTCCTCACGCGGAACATAGACCCCCCCGATCTGGCCAGGCGGGTCGCCGCGCAGGGCGACGATGTGCCGGACCCCGGCGTCCCAGTAGTCGCGGATCACCTCATCCACCTCTGCCCGGCTGGCGTCGACGCAGGTCAGGTGGGCGGCCGGCGCCAGGCGGGTCTCCGCCAGGATGCGGGTCACCGTGCGATGGGTCCGGTCGCGGGTGGAGCCCCCGGCGCCGTAGGTAACGGAGACAAAGGCGGGGTTCAGCGGCGCCAACCGGCGGATGGCCTCCCAAAGCGAGGCTTCGGCCTCCTCGGTCTTGGGCGGGGAAAACTCGAAGGAGAGGGAGGGCGGCCTTGCGAGGCCGGCCCCGGCGCGGGCGATGGGCCCAAGGGCGGGTTCGGTCATGCAGGGCTCCTTTGGGCGGTCCAGACACAGACGGTCAGGCCGCCGGTACGGTCGGGAGGAAGGGTTTCAAGGTCGACCTGGCGAAGGCCTGCACTGACCAGCCAGCGCTTCATTTCCGCGGCGGCGAAGCCCAGGCGGCGATGCTGGTGCTGTTCACGCAGCACTTCGAGGGAGTGAGGGGCGAAGTCCACGATGACCAGACGCCCGCTGGCTCCGATCAATCGTCCCGCCTCTCGAACCGCAGCCGCCGGATCCCCGAGGTAATGAAGCACCTGATGAACGACGACCAGGTCGGCGCAGCCGTCCGGGAGGCGCGTCGAGAAGATGTCTCCGTGACGAAGCTCGACCTGTTTCAGGCCTGCCGCCTCAACCCGCGCTCTGGCGACATTCAGCATCTGCTGGGAGAGATCCAGACCGATGCAGGACTTCGACCTCTCGCCGAGGAGGGTGAGCATCCGCCCGGACCCCGTGCCCAGGTCAACCAGTCGCCGGAAGGGTCCGGGCCCTGCGGCCGCGCGGATGGCGGCCTCGACCCTGTCGTCGGAGATATGGAGGGAGCGGATTTCGTCCCAGGTCGCGGCGTTGCGGGCGAAATACTGGTCCGCGGAGGCGCGCCGCTCCGCCCTGACGGCTTCCAGCCGCTCGGCGTCCCGGGCGAGGTCAGCGGGATCGAGGAGGTTCAGAATCTGATCCGCCAGGGTTCGGGCCTCTCCCCCGGAAGACGGACGGTAGAAGACCCAGGCGCCGTCCGGGAACCGCTCCACCAGGCCTGCCTCAGCCAGCAGGCGCAGGTGCCGGGAGACCCTCGGCTGGCTCTGGTCCAGGACCTTGCAGATCTCCAGCACCGCCAGTTCCTCGCGCGCTAGCAGGGCGAGGATGCGCAGCCGCGAGGGCTCCCCCGCGGCGCGCAGCACGTCGACGGTGCGATCGGCGCTCAGCATGAGCGCATAAAGATATCTTTATGTCGTTATGTCAACCTGAC
>JBJTEN010000112.1:0-2754 GCA_046092925.1 Phenylobacterium sp.
GGGCGGGGGTGATCGCCGGCCTGGACATGGGCGACCGCCGGGACCTGGTGATCAGCGTCTTCCGCTGGCAGGGAGCGACCCAGCTCGCCTTCGGCCTGGCGCTCCTGGCGGTGGCCCTGCGCTATCGCAGCCTGACGCCCCTCTTCCTGGTCCTGGTGCTGGTCGAGCGCGGGCTCATGGCCGTTCACGGCTGGGTGCTGTCGCCGACCGCGCCGGGGGCCGACCCGGAGGTGGTGCCCCCGAGCTACGCCCTCGGGCGCAGGACCGGCGGCTCTTCCCTGGGCTCCGCCGCCGACCTCGCCGCCCTGAACGGGGACGTCAGGGGCGGGTAGACCCGCGCAGGGACAGGGCCAGGAACAGGCCGGCCAGGACCACCGCCGCAACACTGCCATAGTGCTCCGGCGGATGATGGCCCGAGGCGGGCGGCGACAGCACCCAGCCGTGCAGGGCCATGAGCCCGCGCTCGACCAGGATCAGGACCAGGAAGAGGGGGGTCAGGCTGCGATAGCGCAGGGCCACCGCCAGGAGGGCCAGGCCAAAGGCGAGCTGGGTCGCCCCCTGCCAGCGGAAGAGGCTGATCACAAGGTCCCGTCGGTCGCCCATGTCCAGCCCTGCGATCACCCCGGCCCCGCCATCCGGCAGGAAGCTGTGGATCAGGCCCGGGACGAGGGTCAGGCCGGCGGCCAGAAGCAGGAAGACGGGTGCGGACGGGTGGCCTCTGTAATCGCCGTTTGTCGTCGGCGGCAGGAGGGACATGACGGGCGACCTTTCTCGGAGGTTCGACTCAGCCCTGGCGCTGCAGGCTGCGGCGCAGGATGGACCAGAGGTTCGCGGACCCCTGCGTCAGGGCGCCTGTCCTGTAGGCCTGGACCCCGACCCAGATCGCCCCGGCGGTCGTCAGGGCCATGAGGGAGATTCCCGTCGCCAGCTCCCATGCCGGCGCGCCATCAGCGATCCGGAGAAGCATCAAAAAGGGCGTGAACGGTGGGAAAAGGGCGGCGGCGCGCAGGATCGGGGAGTCTGGCGCCTGGAGGCCCGAGATCACCAGCAGCATGGGGATCAGCATGAGCATGCTCAGCGGCGTCGCCAGGCTCTGCGCCTCCCGGGGAGTCTCGCAGAAGGCCGCGAGTCCGGCGAAGATGGAGCCAGAGAGAAGGAAGCCAAAGGCGAGGAAGAAGGCCGCCCAGCCCAGGAGCCCGCCGTTCAGGACCGCCCGAACCGACTCCTGGACGGCGCCTTGCGGCAATTGTCCTGCGACCAGGACCGCGACCCCCGCCAGGGCCCCCAGGGTGGTGAGAAACAGGCAAAGGATTCCCAGCACCTTTCCCAGCAGAAGCTCGGCCGGATGCGCAGACGTCACCAGCACCTCGATGACCCGGCTGGACCTCTCCTCGACGACGCTGGTCAGGATCATCCCCGAGCCTGCCAGGATCATGGTGACGAGCAGATAGCTCATGCCAAGGGCGGCCAGATGCGGCAGCCGGTCGATCAGGGTGACCTTGCCGGACCGGGACTCCGGCGAGTAGGCGGTGACGGACACACCGGACTGCGACACCGCGCGCACCTCGTCAGGCGACAATCCGAGAGACTCAAGGCGCGTCTGCCGGGACCAGTCTGACAGGTAGTCTTCCAGCTCGCCCGAAAGATCGATCAGCCGCGCGCGAGGCGTCCAGAGGCGGGCGTCAAGGGCCTGTGCGGACCCGGCCAGTACAAGGATGGCGGGGGGCGTCTGATCCTTGCTGAATGCCCGATAGTAGGCCTGAATAGCCTGGCCCGCAGCATCCGGGGTTCGCGCAGGTGAAAGGTCGGGCGGCGCCTTCACCAGCACCGCGGGTCGCTCCTGCGGCAGGTTGCGGGTCCGGCCCTCCCGGATCTGCGCCTCGACGTAGGCGCCAGGGCCCTGCGGCCCGATTTCCGTAAGGTCAAGCACGATCACCTGCGGGGCTGGCGCCTGACGCGAGAGAAGGGTCGGAAGAAAGACGCTGGCCGCGAAGATCAGCGGAAAGGTCACCAGGGCCAGGAGAAAGCCCGGAGTCAGGAGGTAGGTGAGGTACTCCCGGCGAAGAATCAGGACCAGGCGTCTCATGCGCCTTCGACCTCCGGGAGGGCGGCGCGTGCGCCGGTGAGGAGCAGGAAGGCTTCGTGCAGGCCAGGCTCGCGGGACTCGAATCGTCGGACGGGAAGGCCCGCCCGGAAAGCGGCGGACAGGGTCTGGTGCGCCTCCATTCCGGGCGCCAGCCAGACCTCCAGGCGGCGTCCTTCAGGAAGGTCCGAGGCGGCGACCTCGGCCACACCGGGCAGGGCTGAGATGGCCTCAGGGGTCAGGTCGCCCTCCAGGATCAGGCGGCCGGGCGCCTGGCTTCGCGCCTGCGGGACTGTGCCATCGAAGACCTTCCGGCCCCGGGCCAGCAGGACGACCTGGTCGCAGAGCCTTTCGGCGTGGGACATGACGTGGGTGGAGAAGACCACGGTGGCTCCGGTCGCCGCCCGTTCCCGTATCAGGATCTCCAGCGCCTGCTGGTGGCCCGGGTCCAGGCCCGAGAAGGGCTCGTCGAGGATCAGCAGTTCCGGATCGTGGACCAGGGTGCAGACCAGGGCCACCTGTTGGGCCAGGCCCTTGGACAGCCTGCGAATCTGGGTGTTGAGCGACGCGCCCAGTCCGAGGCCCTCCAGGAGGCTGCGGGCCTTCTGGCGGGCGGCGCGGGCAGGGACCCCCTTGAGGGCGCCGAGGAAGGCGGCGGCCTGGAGGGGCGT
>JBJTEN010000113.1:0-3057 GCA_046092925.1 Phenylobacterium sp.
TCCAGACCCTTCGCCTCGTGACCGGCCGGGTGGAGGTCTCAAATGACAACAGGACCTTCAGGCTTCTCCTCGAGCAGGGCCCGAACTGCACCTTCGCCCCCGCCGGCGGGGGCTGAAGGAAAAGCGGGCTCGCACTGCAGGTCGCGGGCCTGTACACTCCGCCCGATGCGAACGCGACGCCGCAAGCTGAACGGGACCCTGCCAGCGCTTCTCGCCGGGTTGGCGCTGTCGGCCTGCGCCCAGAGTATCGAGCCGCCCGGCGACCCCGGGGTGTGTTACCACGTCCAGCCAACCCCTGAGGGCCTGAAGTACAACCGCCTGCCGTCGCTGCAGCCCAATCTGGAGAGCTGCGCCGCGGCGCTCGAGGCCATGAGGGTTCGCTTCCTGACCATGGGCGGCAACCAGAGGGACATTGCGGGCGCCTACCAGGGAAGCTTCCTCTTCCTCGTGCCCGCGGGCATCTACACCTCCACCTCCTGGGAAGGAAACCAGTTCCTGGCGCTGGTCCGCTCCGGAGACGGACGGCTGGTGGTTCCCGGCGCCATGCCCATGCCGCCCCGGCCCTAGATTCCCCTGTGGACGAAGCCGAGAAAAAGAACAAGACGTGAACATTGTGCATTGCGGAGCCAATCTCTCTCGGCTAGCGTCCGCCAGGGTCCAGACCCGCATCTACGGAAGCTGAGGAGAGTCGCATGGCGGGCAGCGTCAACAAGGTCATTCTGGTCGGAAATCTCGGGGCGGATCCCGAGGTGCGCAGCCTCGGGTCCGGCGACCGGGTGGCCAACCTGCGGGTCGCGACCTCTGAGACCTGGCGGGACCGCTCGACCGGCGAGCGCAAGGAAAAGACGGAGTGGCACCGGGTCGTCATCTTTAACGAGAACCTCGTCAAGGTGGCCGAGAACTACCTTCGCAAGGGCTCGAAGGTTTACATCGAGGGCTCCCTTCAGACTCGGAAATGGACGGACCAGTCCGGGCAGGAGAAGTTCTCGACCGAGGTCGTCCTGCAAAAGTTCCGGGGTGAGCTGACCATGCTGGACGGCCGGGGCGAAGATGCCGGCGGCCGGGATGGCGGCGGAGACTATGGCGGCGGCTTCCAGTCGGGTCCGAGGTCCAAGTCGGGCGGCCCGCAGGAGGATTTCTCAGCGGACCTCGACGACGAGATTCCCTTCTAGATCCAGCCGCCGAGGGCGTTGGGGCCAGGCGAAGTCGGGCCCGCTCGGGCCTCAGGAGAGGGGCCGGCATTCATCCTGGACGGGAACCGTTTACGGCCCCCCGGTTGGCCCTCCTTCCCAGAAATGGTAAAGAAATTCAGGCGATTTCCTGCCTGATTCTAAGGGCCACTCCCCCCGTTGAGCACCACCGGTTCCCCCCCGTCCGAGGATGGACGCGCCTCCGGCGTGGCGCCGATCACGATCGAGGACGAGCTTCGTCGCTCCTATCTCGACTACGCGATGAGCGTGATCGTCAGCCGCGCCCTTCCGGACGTCCGTGACGGCCTGAAGCCGGTTCACCGGCGGATCCTGTTCTCCATGAATGACCTGGGCATGAGCCCGGATCGGCCCTACTCCAAATCGGCCCGCGTGGTCGGCGACGTCCTGGCGCGCCTGCACCCCCATGGCGACCAGTCCGTCTATGACGCCCTGGTGCGTATGGCCCAGCCCTTCTCGATGGGGCTCCTTCTGGTCGACGGCCAGGGCAACTTCGGTTCGGTGGACGGCGATCCGCCCGCCCAGATGCGCTATACCGAGTGCCGGATGACCAAGGCGGCCACCGCCCTTCTCGCCGACCTCGACCTGGACACCGTCGACTTCAAGGACAACTACGACGGCAAGGAGAAGGAGCCCGTGGTCCTGCCGTCGCGGATCCCGAACCTTCTGGTCAACGGGGCCGGGGGCATCGCCGTGGGCATGGCGACCAACATTCCGCCGCACAACCTGGGCGAGATCATCGACGCCGCCCTGGCCCTTGTGGAACGGCCGGACATTCCCCTCGACGAACTTCTCGACATCGTCCCGGGGCCGGACTTCCCGACCGGCGGCGAGATCATGGGGCGCTCGGCGTCCCGCACCGCCCTGATGACCGGCCGGGGGTCGGTGGTCATGCGGGGGACGGCCGCCATCGAGCAGGTCCGCAAGGAGCGCGAGGCCATCATCATCACCGCCATTCCCTACCAGGTGAACAAGGCGGTCCTGGTCGAGCGGATCGCCGAGCTGGTCCGCGAGAAGCGGATCGAGGGGATTGCCGACCTCCGGGACGAATCCGACCGCCAGGGCATGCGCGTCGTCGTCGAGCTCAAGCGCGACGCCTCGGCCGAAGTCGTGCTGAACCAGCTCTATCGCTTCACGCCCCTGCAGACCTCCTTCGGCGTCAACATGCTGGCCCTCAACCGGGGCCGGCCGGAGCTGATGGGCCTGCGCGAGATGCTCCGGGCCTTTGTCGACTTCCGCGAAGAGGTCGTCGTTCGCCGCACACGGCATGAACTGTCCCGCTCCCGGGACCGAGGCCACGTTCTTGTCGGCCTCGCCATCGCCGTGGCCAATATCGACGACTTCATCCAGATCATCCGGTCCTCCAAGGATCCCGCGGAGGCCCGCGAGCGTCTCGTCGCCCGCGACTGGCCGGCGGGCGACATGCTGCCCCTGGTCGAACTCATCGCCGACCCGCGCACCCTGGTGGTGGACGGGAACCAGATCCGTCTGACCGATGACCAGGGCCGGGCCATCCTGGCCCTGACCCTCTCGCGCCTGACCGGGCTTGGCCGTGACGAGATCTTCGAGGAGGCGGGGGAACTGACGGGCGGAATCTCCCGCCTTCTCGCCATACTGGAGTCCCGGGACCTGCTCATGAGCATCGTCCGGGACGAACTGGTCCAGGTAAAGACGGACTTCGCCATTCCCCGTCGCACGCAGATTGTCGATGGCGGCGGCGATCTCGAGGATGAGGATCTGATCGCCCGCGAGGAGATGGTGATCACGGTCACCCATGGCGGTTACGTCAAGCGGACGCCGCTGGTCACCGACCGTACCCAGCACCGGGGCGGGCGGGGCCGTTCGGGCG
>JBJTEN010000114.1:0-13522 GCA_046092925.1 Phenylobacterium sp.
CCAGCACCGGCGCGTCCGGCGGGCCATCCGGGCGGGCGAGACCCGCCCGGAGGCAGCGCGAGCGCGCCGCGCCCCCCACCACGACCACTAGTCCCGGGAGATCGGCCAGGAGGGTCCGGGCGGCCTCGATCCGGTCCGCCGTCGTCACCACCACCAGCCGCCGGGCCCCGGCGGCGGAGAGCGCCCGGGCGGACCCGGCCAGGACCGGCCGGCCGCCGCGGTCACGCCAGGGCTTGGGCGCGCCCGGCCCGGCCCGGAGGCTGGCGCCGGCGGCGACGATGACGGCGGAGAAGGCCATGTCCGCTGTTTAGGGGCGCGGGCGCAGCTGTCCAGTGGGACCGGATCGCTCCGCCTCTTTACGTCCGCCCAAAATTGCCTAAAAAGAGGGCGATGTATGTGACTGTAAAATGAGCACTTCGATCCACATCGGCGATGTCGAGATCGGCGGACGGGTCTGGATCGCCCCCATGACCGGGGTTTCGGACCTGCCGTTCCGGCGCGCGGCCTCGCGCCTGGGCGCCCCCTACGTGGCCACAGAGATGGTGGCCTGCTCGGCCTTCGCGGCCGGCCGTCCCGATGTGGTCCGGCGGGCGGCGGTGGGCGAGGGCCTGCCCCGGATGGTGGTCCAGCTCGTGGGCCGCGCCCCGGAGGACATGGCGGCCGGGGCCCGGCTGGCGGCCGCCGCGGGCGCCGATGTCATTGACCTCAACTTCGGCTGTCCGGCCCGGGAGGTGACGGACGGCGCTCTGGCCGGCTCGGCCCTCATGCGGGAGCCGGAGCTACTTTTCCGGTTGATCGAGGCCGTGGTCGACGCGGTGGACATCCCGGTGACCATCAAGATGCGGCTGGGATGGGACGACGCATCCCGCAACGCCCCGGCCATTGCGGCAGGGGCCGAGGCCCGGGGCGTGCGGGCGATCACCGTCCATGGCCGGACCCGCTGCCAGTTCTACAAGGGCAGCGCCGACTGGAGGGCTGTGGCCGAGGTCAAGGCGGAGGTCGACGTACCGGTCATCGTCAATGGCGACATCCGCGATTCCGCAAGCGCCGCCCGCGCGCTGGAGGAGTCGGGGGCGGATGCGGTGATGGTGGGCAGGGGCGTCTACGGCCGGCCCTGGATCGCACCCTGGATCGAAGCGGGACTCTCGGGCGGGGCGTTCGAGGAGCCGGAGCGGGAAGCCCGTCTTGAGGTCGTCCTGCAGCACCTGTCCGAAACCCTGGCCTTCTATGGAGACCGGACCGGACTGCGGATCTTCCGCAAACATCTGGCGGCCTATGTCGAGGAGGCGGCGACGCCCGCAGATCCGGCCGGGCGAGCCGAGGCCCGGCGGCGACTTTGCCGGATGGAGACGCCCCGGGAGGTCGAGGCGGGTCTGAGGGAACTCTGGCGAGGAGATCTGGCGGCATGAGTCCGGTACAGGCGAGCAGCGCCCTGAGGGCGGCGGCCTTTGACATGGCGCCCGAGCCCGCCCTTGTCGTGGCTGAGGACGGCCAGGTCCGCGCGGCCAATGAAGCGGCGGAACGCCTGTTCGGACAGTCCCTCGGCGTGATGACGCGCACGGGCCTTACGACCGTGATGGCGCCTGAGTCGCCGTTGCTGTCGCTCATCGCGCGCGCCCGGGTCGAGGGCGGGGCTGTCCGTGAACGGGGTTTCGAGGTCAGTCTCTACGGTCACGCCGCCTTCCGGACAGACGGCTCGGCCTCTCCGCTGGAAGACGGCTCGGTACTGGTCACCCTGACCGTCCGGTCGGGCGCCCTCAGCGGAGAAAGGGGCGGCGCCGAGAGCGCAGGACTGCGGACCATTATCGGCCTCGGCCGTATGCTGGCGCACGAGATCAAGAATCCCCTGGCGGGGATTCGCGGAGCGGCCCAGCTCCTGAAGTCCGGGGCGCGAGCGGAGGACACCCCGCTGGCCCAGCTCATCGTCGACGAGGTCGACCGGGTCAAGCGCCTGGTGGACCGGATGGAGGCCTTCTCGGATGACGCCGCACCGGTCTGCCGGCCTGTCAACATCCACCTGGTCCTGGACCGGGTCCGCACCCTGGCGGTCAACGGGGTCGGAGAGGGGCTTTCGGTGGTGGAGGACTACGACCCGTCCCTGCCGCTCACGCCCGGCGACGAGGATCAACTGATCCAGATCTTCCTCAACCTGGTCAAGAACGCAGCCGAGGCCGCGCACCGGCGTGGGGACGACCGGGGGGAGATCATCATCCGGACCGCCTTCCGTCATGGGGTGCGCATTCGCACCGGCGGCGCCAGCGGCCTCCGCAGCACGCCCCTGGAGGTGAGGGTCATCGACAACGGACCGGGGGTGCCGGCGGCCCTCCGGGACAGCCTGTTCCAGCCCTTTGTCACGGGCCGGAACGGCGGGGTGGGATTGGGTCTCGCCCTCGTCTCGAAACTCGTCTCGGCGCACGGCGGCCTGATCGACTTCGACTCCGAGCCCGGGCGGACAGTGTTCCGGGTGCTGTTACCCATCGTTACGGAGGATCCGGCATGAACGCCTCGGCCAAGAAGATCATCATCGCCGATGATGACGCCTCGATCCGCCTGGTCCTCAGCCAGGCCTTCACCCGGCTGGGCTACCAGGTCCGGGCGACGGGCAACGCCTCGACCCTGCTGAAATGGGTCTCCGAGGGCGAGGGCGACCTCGTCATCACGGACGTCATCATGCCGGACGAGAACGTCTTCGACGTCCTTCCCCGGATCCGCAAGGAAAGGCCGCGCCTTCCGGTGATCGTCATGAGCGCCCAGAACACCCTGCTGACCGCGGTGAACGCCGCCGACGCGGGGGCCTTCGAGTACATCTCCAAGCCCTTCGATCTGGAGGACATCACCGCCGTCGCCCGCCGGGCCCTCTCGCGGCCTGCGGACCCGGAAGCCTCCCGGGCTCAGGCCAGGGCGGCGCGGGACGAGCGCCTGCCCCTGATCGGGCGGTCAGCGCCGATGCAGGAGGTTTACCGGACCATCGCCCGCCTGGTCGGCGCCGACCTGACCGTGCTGATCCTGGGAGAGAGCGGCACCGGCAAGGAGCTGGTGGCCCGCGCCCTGCACGACATGGGCCGTCGCCGGGACGGGCGCTTCGTGGTGATCAATCTGGCCGCAGTGCCCAGGGAGCGGGTGGAAACGGAGCTCTTCGGCCGGTCGGACGGCGACATTGGAAAGCTGGTGGAGGCGGACGGGGGCACCCTGTTCCTCGACGAGATCGGCGACATGCCGCTGGACGCCCAGACCCGGCTCCTTCGGGTCATCGACGGTTCCGAGACCGCCATCAATCCCAGAACCGGGAGGCGACCCAATGTCCGCATCATCGCCGCCACCAACCGCGATCTCCGGGGCCTCATCCAGCAGGGGCTGTTCCGGGAGGACCTCTATTTCCGCCTGAACGTAGCGCCGCTGCGCATTCCTCCTCTTCGCGACCGGACCGAGGACATCCCGGACCTGGCGCGCAATTTCCTGCTTCGCGCCAACCGGGAGGGCCTTCCGGCCAAGACGATCGACGCCGGGGCGCTGGAGCGACTGAAGGCCCATCCCTGGCCGGGCAATGTGAGGGAGCTGGAGAACCTGATCCGGAGAATCTGCGCCCTCTACGGCGAGGACCTGATCACGGCACGGATCATCGAACTGGAACTGGCGGACCACCAGTCGCCTCTCCGGAGCCAGGACGGACCCGTCACCCTTTCCGGCCTGGTGGAGCGCTACCTGTCGAGCCATTTCGCGACCTTCCCGGAAGGCCTGCCGCCCACCGGGCTTTACGACCGGGTCCTTGAGGAAGTCGAGCGCCCCCTGATCGCCCTGACCCTCGCCGGAACCCGGGGCAACCAGGTCCGGGCCGCGGAAATCCTCGGTCTGAACCGGAACACCCTCCGGAAGAAGATCCAGGACCTGGGCGTCGAGATGAACCGGGCACGGCGCTAGGGCGGACCCGGTTGCAGGATCGGGTCTTGAGCCTGACGCTTTTCGGCAACGACCTGTTGATCTGAAAGCACACCCGGCCTTAACATCGGGTCATGCAGGCGCCGGGATCAAGGCTTGAAACGATGACAAGCTGGCTGGGGCGCGTCCGGCCTCTCGCAGCGACGCGGACGGCGCTCGGCGGCGTGTATCTGACTGCGGTCGTCCTGACCGGCCTCGCCATCCTGCTCGCCGCCTCTCCCCCGCAGTCGGGGCCTCTCGCGCCCGCCAGCCTGAACATTCTCTGGATCCTGGGGATCAACCTGATCCTGATCCTCTGGCTGGTGGCGGCGGTCGGGGCGACGGTCCTGCGGCTGGTCAGGGCGAGGACCGCAGACCCGGCGGCCAGACTTCATCTCAGGTTCGTCACCCTCTTCGCCGCCGCCGCCACGGCGCCGGCCCTGGTGGTGGCCCTGCTTTACGGCGTCCTGGTCAACCGCGGCGTGGAGGACTGGTTCTCCACGCGGGTCCAGACCGTGGTCGAGAACTCCGCGACGGTTTTCCGAAGCTATCTCGAGGAGCAGAAGCGCTATGTGCGCGAGCACGTGACGCTGATGTCCGCCGACCTGAACGGCGCGGCCGGCGCCCTTTCAGACTCCCCGGTCACCTTCGGCCTCTTCCTCGCCCAGCAGGCTGCAGACCATGACTTTCCCGCGGCCTACCTGATCGACAGGGAGGGCCGTGTCCTGGCGCGTGCGGAAAGACCGGGCGCGCCGGGCTTCGTGATTCCGCCGGCCTTCGCCTTCGAGGCCGCGGACGAGGGGGACATCTTCGTCTCCGCCAACCTGGCCCGCACCCTCTTCCGCCTGAAGGCCTATCCTGACGCCTACCTTTACCTGGTCCGGCCGGTCGGCGACGGAGTCGTGGAGAACCTTTCCGAAGCCGAGCAGGCCCTGGTGTCCTACCGGGACGCCACGCAAAGCCGTGAACGCATCCAGGCGGCCTTCGCCCTGGCCTATGCGGAGACCGCTCTGCTGGTGCTGATCGGCGCGGTCTGGCTGGGCATGGGGGCCGCCAGCTCGATTTCGGCGCCCGTCGGTCGCCTGGTGCAGGCGGCGGAACGGGTCGCCCGCGGCGATCTCACGGCGCGGGTGGACGCCGGGGCCGATCCGGAAGAGATCGCCGTATTGTCCAGGGCCTTCAACGACATGACGCAGGACCTGTCCCAGCAGCGGGAGGCCCTGACACGGGCCGGCGACGAAGCGCGGCGACGGCGACAATTCATCGAGACCGTGCTGTCAGAGGTATCCGCCGGCATTCTGGCTGCGGGCGCCGATGGCCGCATCACCGTGGCGAACCGCCAGGCTGTTCGCCTGCTGGGTCTTCCGGAGGACCCTGTCTTTGCCTCGCCGACGCCCCTTGAAGACGCTGTACCCGAGGTCGGGGAGATCCTCGCCGTCGCCCGCACCGTCGGCCATGCTGAGGGCGAAGTGGACATAAGCCGCAACCGGGAGACCCTTCGGCTCCGGGTCCGCGCCAGCCGCACGGGGGAGGGGGTGGTCCTGACCTTTGACGACATCACCCGTCTGCTCTCCGCCCAGCGCAACGCGGCCTGGCGCGACGTGGCGCGGCGGATCGCGCACGAGATCAAGAATCCCCTGACGCCGATCCAGCTGTCCGCCGAGAGGATCCGTCGAAAGTTCCGCCGGAATGTGGAGCCCGCCGATCTGGACACCTTCGACCGTTGCACCGAGACGATCGTGCGCCAGGTGGGCGACATCGGCAGGATGGTCGACGAGTTCTCCGCCTTCGCCCGGATGCCGGCCCCGCAGGTTTCCGACCAGGATGCGGCCGAGCTCTTGCGTGAGGCGGTGTTCGCGCGGCGCGTCGCCGCCCCGGACATTGACTGGGTGATGGGCGACCCCCTGCCGGAAGCGGCGCTTCGGGTGGACGGACGCATGCTGGCCCAGGCCCTGGCCAACGTTCTCAAGAACGCCGTGGAGTCCGTTCGGGCCCGTCAGGCGACCCACCCCGAACCCGCTGGCCGAATTCACGTCGACATCCAGACAGACGCCTCCGGGGTGGCCTTCGTGATCGAGGACAATGGACTGGGACTGCCCGAGAAGGACCGGGACCGCCTGACCGAGCCCTATGTGACCACGCGGGAGAAGGGCACAGGACTGGGGCTGGCCATCGTCAAGCGTATCCTCGAGGACCATGGCGGAGATCTCGTCCTCGGAGATGCGGGGGAAGGCCGGGGCGCCAGGGTGGTGCTGAAACTGCCGCCGGCTGCGGCGGCGGGTGAGCGGAAGACGACACAAGAGGAGACGGCCTGATGACGGCGGACGTTCTGGTGGTGGATGACGAGGCCGACATCCGTGACCTCGTCGCGGGTATCCTCACGGACGAGGGCTATGCGGTCCGCACGGCGAATGACTCAGAGTCGGCCCTGGCTGAAATCCGGGCGCGGAAGCCGGCGCTTCTCATCCTCGACATCTGGATGCAGGGCGGCGGGATGGACGGGCTGGAGCTCCTGGACCTCGTCAAGGGGCTCGACCCGGACCTTCCGGTCATCATGATCTCCGGGCACGGAAACATCGAGACCGCCGTGAGCGCCATCAAGCGGGGCGCCTACGAGTTCCTGGAGAAGCCGTTCAAATCCGACCGGCTGCTGCTGGTCGTGGAGCGGGCGCTGGAGGCGGCCAATCTGAGGCGCGAGAACCGCCGGCTCCGGGCCAGGACGGTGACGCCCGAGGGGCTCATCGGGCGCTCGGCGACCATGCAGCAGCTGCGCGGACTGATCCAGAAGCTCGCCGCCGCCAACAGCCGCGTGCTGATCTCCGGCCCCCCGGGCGCGGGGAAGGAAACCGTCGCCCGGATGATTCACGCCGCCAGCCCAAGGGGGCGGAGCGAGTTCATGGTCATCAGCGCGGCCGGCATGACGCCGGAGCGGGTTGACGTCGAACTGTTCGGAGAAGAGGGCGAGGCCGGCCGGCCCGCCAAGATCGGCGTGTTCGAAAGGGCGCACGGCGGAACCCTCTATCTCGACGAGGTGGCGGACATGCCGCGCGAGACGCAGAGCCGGATCCTCAGGGTTCTGGTCGACCAGCGGTTCCGGCGGGTGGGCGGCGCGTCCGATGTCCAGGTGGATGTCCGGGTCGTCTCCTCCACCTGTCGCGACCTGCGGGTGGAGATCGCCGAAGGCCGCTTCCGGGAAGATCTCTTCCACCGGCTGAATGTCGTGCCGCTCGGCGTCCCGGGCCTGGCCGAGCGTCGTGAGGACATTCCGGACCTGGTCGATTTCTTTGTCCAGAAGATCTCCGAGGCGTCGGGCCTGCCCCGGCGCCGTCTGTCGGATGACGCCCTTGCGGCCCTTCAGGTGCGCGCCTGGCCCGGCAACCTCAGCCAGTTGCGAAACCAGATCGAGCGACTGCTGATCCTGGCCTCCGGCGATCCGATGGAACCGATCACCGCAGAGATGATCCCGCCGGAGCCGGAGGAGCGATCCCGTTCCGGCCGGGGTCTCGGCGCCGAAAGGATCATCGCCCTTCCTCTGCGGGAAGCCCGGGAGGCCTTCGAGCGGGAGTACCTGCACGCCCAGATGCTCAGGTTCTCGGGCAATATCTCGCGGACGGCCGCCTTCATCGGAATGGAGCGGTCGGCCCTGCACAGAAAGCTGAAGTCCCTCGGCCTGACGGGCGCGCGGGCGGGTTCGGAAGGGGAGGAGGGCTGATGGGACGCATCGCCTACGTCAACGGCGCCTATGTCCGGCATGCCGACGCTGCGGTCCATATCGAGGACCGGGGCTACCAGTTCGCGGATGCGGTCTATGAGGTCTGGGCCATGTCCGGGGGGCGCCTCTGTGATCCTGAGGGGCACTTCACGCGCCTGCAGCGAAGCCTTGGCGAGCTGTCGATCGATATGCCCATGACCCGCGCCGCGCTGACGACGGTCCTGAAGGAGACCATCAGAAGGAACCGGATCCGGGATGGGCTTGTCTACCTGCAGGTCAGCCGCGGCGTGGCGCCGCGGGATCACGTCTTCCCGGCCTCCCCCGTCGCGCCCGCCGTCGTGGTGACCGTGAAGCGGATCGATCCGGTCGCGGCCGAGGCCCGGGCTGCGGCGGGGGTCGGGGTCCTCACCATGCCCGAGAACCGCTGGGGCCGCTGCGACATCAAGACCGTGGGCCTCCTGCCCAATGTTCTGGCCAAGCAGGCTGCGAAGGAGGCCGGCGCGGCCGAAGCCTGGTTCATCGATGCGGACGGCCTCGTGACGGAAGGCGCGTCCTCCAACGCCTGGATCGTCACGTCAGAGGGCGTACTGGTGACCCGCGACACCGGCGCCAACATCCTGAGGGGCGTGACCCGGGAGACCCTGCTTGAGGTGGCCCGGACGGCGAACATCCGGATCGAGGAGAGAGCCTTCAGCCTGGCGGAGGCATACAGTGCACGGGAGGCCTTTTTCACCGGCGCCGGGGCCCTGCTCCTGCCGGTTGTCTCCATCGACGGCCGGGCCGTGGGCGAAGGGTGGCCAGGACCCGTAGCAACCCGGCTTCGCAGCCTCTATATTGAGAGCGCCAGGGCCGCGGCGATCTAGCGGCCGTCGGCGGGAAGGAACCCCGCCCAACACAAGAGAGCGAAAAGCCATGTCCGGCGACAAGAAGCAGAACCTGCAGGACACCTTTCTGAACAGTGTGCGCAAGAGCAAGACGCCGCTCACCATCTTCCTCGTGAACGGGGTCAAGCTGCAGGGCGTCGTGAGCTGGTTCGACAACTTCTGTGTGCTGCTGCGCCGGGATGGCCAGTCGCAGCTGGTCTACAAGCACGCCATCTCCACCATCATGCCGGCCCAGCCAGTCCAGCTCTACGAGCCGGACGAAGACGACGCCGATTGACTGGTCGAAGCGTCAGCCGCGAGGCGCCCGTCCAGGGCGTCCTGGTCATCCATCCTGAGCGCGAGGGACGCGGGCAGGGGCGCAGCCCGGCGGCGCGTCTCGAGGAGGCGGAAGGTCTGGCCCGTGCCCTGGACCTGGAGGTCCGAGACGGGCTCATCGTCAACCTCCGGCGTCTGACCCCGGCCACCCTCTTCGGATCCGGAAAGGTCGAGGAGATCGCAGGGCTCTGCCAGACCCTTGAGGCGGACGTCGTCGTGGTGGACGACAGTCTCACGCCCGTGCAGCAGCGCAACCTCGAGAAGGCCTGGAAGGTCAAGGTGATCGACCGGACCGGCCTGATCCTGGAGATTTTCGCGCGTCGGGCGCGCACCCGGGAGGGCCGTCTGCAGGTCGAGCTCGCCCGGCTGTCCTACGAGCGCTCCCGGCTGGTGCGGACATGGACCCACCTCGAGCGCCAGCGTGGCGGGTTCGGCGTCATGGGCGGTCCCGGCGAGACCCAGATCGAGACCGACCGGCGGCTCATCGCCGACCGGATCGGGCGACTGAAGCGCGAGCTTGAGGAGGTGCGGCGCACCCGGACGCTCCAGCGGGCAGCTCGCCAGAGGGCGCCGGCGCCGTCGGTCACCCTGGTGGGATACACCAACGCCGGCAAGTCCACCCTCTTCAACCAGCTCACCGCCGCCGGAGTGGAGGCGAAGGACATGCTCTTCGCCACTCTGGATCCGACCCTGCGGACTCTGCGTCTGCCGGGAGGCCGGCCGGTGGTCCTGTCGGACACGGTGGGTTTCATCTCCGACCTGCCGCACGAGCTGGTCGAGGCCTTCCGGGCCACCCTGGAGGAGGTGCGCGAGGCCGACGTCATCCTGCACGTCCGGGACATCGCCAGCGCGGACAGTGACGCGGAAGCGGCCGACGTCCGCGAGGTTCTCCAGCGGCTCGGGGTGGACATGGAGGTCCGCCGCGTCATCGAGGTCTGGAACAAGGCGGACCGGCTGGACCCCGAATTGCGGGAGAACCTCGCGTCAGACGCCCTGCGCGCCCGGCCGGCCGCCGTCCTCGTCTCCGCCGCCACGGGGGAGGGGTACGAGGCCCTGCTTGCGCGAATTTCCGGTCTGATCGACGAGGCGCCGCCGGTGGAGATCCGGGCGGCGGCCGGGCAGGGCGACCTGGTCGCCTGGCTCTACCGGCACGGCCGGGTGCTGGAGCGGCATGAGGAGGAGGACGGCGCGGTGAACCTGACCGTCAGCCTCTCGGATCAGGCTCAGGGCCAGCTGGAACGGCTCTTCCCCGGCGTCGCCATTCCGGCCTGAGGCCGGGTAGGGCGCAAGCGCGCTTCCGCAGACCCCCTCCGTCCCGCTTCGCGGTCCACCTCCCCCTCAAGAGGTGGAGGAATTGGAGCGCTCAATTGCTCCCCTGCGGGGGAGCTCCGCGCGAAGCGCGGTGAGGGGGTCAAGGGCGGCTGGCCTTGTCCCGGGCCCTGGCCTCGTTCCAGAGGGCGTCCATCTCGGCCAGATCGGACTGGGCCGGCGTGCGCCCGTCCTCGGCGAGGCGCGCCTCGATGTGGCGGAAGCGCCGGACGAACTTGGCGTTGGCCTCACGCAGGGCGTCCTCCGGGTCGATGTCGAGGTCCCTCGCGAGATTGGCCATGACGAAGAGGACGTCGCCCAGTTCCTCACGAAGGGCCGTCCGGTTTCCCGAAGACACTTCCGCCCGAAGTTCGCCGAGTTCTTCCTCGAGCTTGTCGAGGACCGCCTCCGTGGTCGGCCAGACGAAACCCACGCCCGCCGCGCGCCGGGACAGCTTGACCGCCCGGGTGAGGCCGGGGAGGGCGACGGGAATGTCGTCCAGCAAACCTGCCGCCGGCGCCTTGCCGGCCCGCTCCGCCGCCTTCACGTCCTCCCAGGCCCGGACCTGCTCGCCGCTCGTCCGTGGACCTTCCGCGCCGAAAACGTGCGGATGCCGGCGGATCATCTTGTCGACGATGGCGGCAGCGACATCGTTGAAGGCGAAATCGCCCCGCTCCTCGGCCATGCGGGCGTGGAAGACGACCTGGAAGAGGAGATCGCCCAGCTCATCCTTCAGATCGGACATGTCCTGGCGCTGGATGGCGTCCGCGACCTCGTAGGCCTCCTCTACCGTATACGGCGCGATGGTCTCGAAGGTCTGCTCGAGGTCCCAGGCGCAGCCGTCCTTGGGGTCGCGTAGGCGCGCCATGATCCCGAGGAGCTTGTCGAGGTCGCCTGACGCCGGGCTCATGGGTGTGTACGTCCTCCTGTCGCCACAGGGTTGGCGCATCTCTCTGCATCCCCGGTGCGGGACTATCCCTCGCCCCGCCCTGCAGCGAGCTCAGGTTCGACCCGTTCGGGTCCTGCGGCAAGCCGGGGCGGGCCGGGGCTTGTGCGGATTTTCCGGTGCGGTTCGCCGGCCAGGGGACGGCTAGTGCCTGTGGCCCTCAGGCATGGCCGCCGGCCTCGTTGCGGGCCGGGACTCCGCCGCCAGCTCGACATTGACCCTTCCCGCCCTCGCGAAGGTCAGCGTCACCGGCACCTTGTCGCCTGTGCTGACCGCAGCCTTGGGGCCGAAGAGCATCAGGTGGAGGCCGCCGGGGGCGAGTCGCACTGTGGCGCCGGGCGGGATCTCGACCCCCTGGGGCAGGGCCTTCATCCGCATCACGCCCCCTTCCATGGAGGACTGGTGGATCTCCACGCGGGCGGCGTGGGCCGACGTCGCCGAGACCAGGCGGTCTGGGACCCTGCCTGTGTTGGTGATCTCCATGTAGCCGGCGCCGGTGGGAGCGCCCGCCGCCGTCGGGCGGGTCCAGGGATGGGCGATGCGGAGATCTCCGGCGGAGTAATCGTGGGCGAGGGCCGGGCCTGCCAGGGCGAGGGTCAGGGCGGCGGCGATCAGTTGGCGGCGCATGTCGGACTCCGGTTGCCCCCCAGGCGGTTGCAGGGGTAGGTGGCCAAAGGGGTCACGGTCAAGTCCGGGAGAGTGAAAGTGGGCGCAAGGGGAGGGATGGCCAGGCAAGTCCTGGCGGGGGGCGCTGGCCTTGCCGCCCTGATCGTCGCGGTTGGGGCGGCGCCGCCGCGAGCGCCAGCCTCGGCCCCGGTCGGCGCTCCCGCGACCAATGCACCGGCCTCATCCGGCCTCGCCCCCTGCGAGGCGATCGCCGCCCAGGCGCGACGTCTTGGCGACGCCGGCTGGTCCGCCCGGGGGACTTCCGCCGTGGAGTCCCTTGTCGAGATCGTTCCCGCCGCCGCCCCGACCGCCATGCCGGAGGCCCAGGTCGCCGCGCAGGCCCAGGTCCGCCGCGCCCTCGGCCTGGCGGATGGCTTCAGTCCCGTCGAGGTCCGCCAGCTCCCCGGGACGGACGTCTTCGAGGCCAGCCATGTTTCCGGATCTGCGGCCTGCCAGAGCCTGGTTTTCGCGCGGGCGAAGCCCGGCGGGCCCGCAATGCTTCTCCCGTCGCCGGCCCTCGAGGGCGATCTGTGCGGTGCCTCCCACGCCCATGTGGGCCGGGCGGGCGGCGTTCCCGCCCTCATCCATCTCCAGAGGTCGGGTCTGTCGCCGGGCGAGGCCAGGGCGGCGCGCAAGCCCCTGGCGACGATCCGGGTGACGCCCTGGACGGGCCAGGCCTGGGGCCGGACCTGCAAGGTCGAGCTGCTGCTGGACGCCGAGAGGCGACTGGCGGAGCGGCTGTGCGCCCGCCCGGAGGACTGCAGGGCTTTCGAGACCACCGCCCAGAGCCTTGCGGCGGCCTTCAACCGCACCAAGACGCAGGACGCCCTCCATCAGCGCCGGGCCTCCCCCGTCCGCTATGACGCGGCTCCGCCGCCGAAGTCGACCGAGCCCCTCGTCGCCCAGGTCCGGGCCCAGCTGCAGCGCACCCATCGCGACCTGCCTGTGTTCGGCATGTCGCCGAAGACCCAAGTCATGCCGGCCTTCTCGGAGGATGAGCTGGACGTCATGGCGACCCGGAATGAGGGCAGCTGGCATGTGGCGGCCATCGGCTTTCCGGGCATTGGCTGGCGCCAGGACCGGAGCGTGACCCTGGTGAGCGTCTACGAGGTCGGCAAGACCGCCGTCCCCCGGGCGACCTACATCTTCCAGGACGGCGTCTCAGGGCTGGAGTCGGCCAAGGCCAGCCTGGCGGGGGAGTAAGGCGCGGTCCGGTTAAAGGCTCCCCGGCAAGGCCCTTGACCCCCTTGTCTTTGCGATTTGGATTAGAGTGCGGTTGTCTTCCGGGACGTCCGCCTGGCGCACCAACACCAGGCGGACTGCCGGCGGAAGGGCCGATGACCCCCTAGCCTTTTGGGGCTGGCGGTGAGCAGGGCCGCCGCCGGCGTTTCACAGACCCGGAGGGTTGCAGGGACGTTTGGGTCCGAAGCCACAAGGAGGGGTCGATGGAACAGAACCAGTCTAACACGAAGATCGCCGGGATCGATGTCGGCAAGCGGTTTCTGGATGTTGCAGCGCACGGCCTGGAGGACGAGACGCAGGTTGAGAACGGTCCGGAGGGGCATGCCGCCCTGATCGCCTGGCTGCGCGCCCGGCGTGTGGGGCGCGTGGGCCTGGAGGCGACGGGCGGCTATGAGCGCAAGGTGAGGGCGGCGCTGGAGGCGGCGGGGTTCGAGGTCGTGGTGCACCAGCCTCTGGAGGTGCGGCTGTTCGCCAGGCTCAAGCGCCTGCGGGCCAAGAACGACCGGATCGACGCCCGGCTGATCGCCCAGGCGA